>NZ_JAIVFV010000020.1 GCF_020829445.1 Nostoc sp. CHAB 5836 | reverse complement strand
GAGGGAGCAGGGGGAGATGAGGGAGCAGGGGGAGATGAGGGAGCAGGGGGAGATGAGGGAGCAGGGGGAGATGAGGGAGTAGGGGGAGATGAGGGAGCAGGGGGAGATGAGGGAGCAGGGGGAGATGAGGGAGCAGGGGGAGATGAGGGAGTAGGGGGAGAAAACACTCCCTCACCCCCCTCATCCCCCTCATCGCCCTCATCCCCCTCATCCCCCTCATCGCCCTCATCGCCCTCATCCCCCTCATCCCCCTCACCCCCCTCATCCCCCTCATCGCCCTCATCCCCCTCATCCCCCTCACCCCCCTCATCCCCCTCATCCCTCCACACTTATCCGTTACAACTTCCAGAAAACCCAGTGGAACGCTTGGGTATTTTACACAGCTTTCCTGACTGGATTATTCAAGTTTGGTTAGAACAATTGGGTTTAGCTGACACAGAACAACTGTGTGAATGGATGAACCAATCACCAACAATTGACTTACGTATCAACCCACTTCGCACTTCAATTGAGCAAGTTGAGGCGGCTTTGCAATCTGCTGGTGTTTTGGTGAGACGCATTCCTTATTTACCCCAAGCTTTACGATTGATTAGTAGTGCTGGGTCAATTCAAAAATTACCTGGTTTCAAAGAAGGTTGGTGGACTGTACAAGATAGTAGCGCTCAATTGGTAAGTCATTTGCTCGACCCCCAACCAGGTGAAGTAGTAATTGATGTCTGTGCTGCACCAGGGGGTAAAACAACCCATATCGCTGAGTTAATGGCAGATGAGGGAAAAATTTGGGCTTGCGATCGCACTCCTTCTCGTCTTCGCAAACTCCAAGAAAATTCTCAACGGCTAAATTTACAATCTATTCAAATTTGTACTGGTGACAGTCGCCACTTCAACCAATTTCAAAACACCGCAGACCGTGTATTACTGGATGCTCCATGTTCTGGGTTAGGAACTATGCACCGTCACGCTGATGCACGTTGGCGACAAACACCAGAATCTGTCCGGGAACTTTCGCTGCTTCAAAAAGAATTAATAACACATACTTCAGCTTTTGTAAAGCCTGGTGGTGTACTAGTTTATGCCACCTGTACATTGCATCCAGCAGAAAATGAAGAAGTAATTTCGGCATTTTTAGCTGAGTCATCTAATTGGCAAATTGAGTCTGTTGGCGGCATTGAGTTACCTAATTCTGCCCTTAGCACGCCTAAAGGTTGGTTTAAACTCTGGCCTCATAGACAGGACATGGATGGCTTTTTTATGGTTCGCTTAAGAAAAACCAATAATTCCGAGTGAATACTGTTTGGGATTGTACGATTTGGTGGAGGCCTGAATCTACCAGAGGAAGCAGCAATGGTTACCCCTTCCAATGTGAAAAACTTAGTTAAAATCCTGATTGGAGCAGCCTGGATCGATGGCAGAATCCAGCCAGAAGAACGGCAATATCTGCGCGAAATAGCTCAAGCAAAAGGTTTAGCTAACGATCCAGAAATTAAGCCTTGGTTGTACGAACTGATTCCTGTAAAGCAAAAAGAATGTTATGACTGGGTGCGGGAGTATTTAGGCGATCGCCCCAGCCCTAAAGATTGTGAAAATCTGATTGAAGCCATCAGTGGCTTAATTTATAGCGATGGTGAAGTCGCAGTGGAAGAAGCCAGACTCTTGACCCAATTGCAAGACATAGCCAAGCTGAATGATCCAACTCAACCAGTTCACAGTCTGCTTCTTAAACAAATTCAAAAGCTTTACCGCCGTTGGGTTGAAGTGCAAAACTAATCATAGTCAAAAGTTCATAGTCTAATGACTAATGACTAATGACTAATGACTAATGACTAAATTATGACTTCGGTTCGCCCAGACCCGGAGTTTCTTCTTTATCAACCTTAGGCACAAAATCAGGACGCTCTTTACTTTCCCAACCTGGGGGGCGTTTCGAGTTGTACCAAGCTATTGAACCGATGGTTACAGCAGCAATAAAACCTACGACGTACACCAAGGTGAAAGCAAAAGGAAAATGACTACCACCTGTTGCGACTGAATCTGCTGCCTGCATCAATATATGCATGAGTATATTCTCCAATGTTAAATAACACTACTTTACAGACTATAAAATGAGCGTATCATTTTACATCCTCCCGTAGTTTAGTTTAAGCAACTTCATCTTGCATAGAAAAGGACAGGGAAGATCGGGGAGAAATCAATTCAATAGGACTTACGCAAAAACCCTCTCAAACTCTGATTCCTCTGTGGCCTCTGCGTCCTCTGTGGTTCGTTTTCCGTTGCCTTTGCGTAAGTCCTATTCAAAATTCACTAGACATCTCCAAAAAAGAATTGTTTTGACGTAGCAGTGCTACGTCTCTACAAGGGTTGTGGGTAACGCATATTTAATTTCAACAGATGTCTACTAGTTAGAAGGTCTAAGTCTATCCCGCCAGCTAGGCTGTGACGACGAAGAACCTGAAGAACCAGAACTATCTGCCGGCGAGGAAGATCGCCGACTTCTGCGAGGCGGGGAAGAATCTGATTCTACTCTTCTAGATCGCCGCCGTGGACGAGATGATTCCTCAGAAGAGTTATTGGAACTTGATTCTTCCCTGCGATCGCGCCTTCTCCGTCTTCGGGTATAATCACCTGATTGCTGTTCTTCTTGAGAATAGCTCCTCCTCCTTCTACGTCTTCTAGATGAACCACTCTCTTCAGAATTTCTAACACTTTGCCCTTCTGAGTCATCATCAGAAGAAATAGAACGATTCAGCACTTGCTTGGGTTTGATGGCCTGGGCTTTGATGGTGCCTTTACGACCGTCTAACTTGGGTCGTTTGGGAAACTTTTCTACGGACATCCCTTCTACCGCTTTTTCCATAAACTCGTGCCAGGTGTAAGCTGCACTACCACTGCTGCCGTATGTGGGGCGGTTATCATCGTTACCTAGCCAGACTCCTGTTACCATTTGCGGAATGTAGCCAATAAACCATAAATCGCGGGCTTCATCGGAGGTACCGGTTTTGCCTGCAACTGGTCTATTATCTAATTGGGCAGCAGCACCAGTTCCTTGTTCTACAACGTTGCGTAGCATCCAAGTCATGATGGCGGCGCTGTCAGCGTCAAGGGCGCGTTTAGACTGGAAATTAGCTGACCAGATCACCTTGCCTTGACGGTTGAGGATGCGGTTGATACCATGAGACTCTGTATGCAATCCAAGAGTTGCAAAACTGCCATAGGCGCTGGTCAACTCTAGCAGATTGACTTCATTGGAGCCGAGAGCCAAGGAGTAGGTGGGCTTGAGTTCAGATTTTATCCCCATATCATGGGCAAGTTTAATCGTTGGCGTAAACCCCACATCAATCAACACCTTTACCGCAATAATATTAATAGAGCGGGTGAGGGCATCTCGGATGTTCATGGAACCCCGAAATCTTTCACTATAATTTTTTGGTTCATAGCCGTCTACGACAAAGGGTGCATCCTCGTAGCTATCGTAGGGGCTTTTACCGCTAGCGATCGCAGTGGCATATACAAACCCTTTAAATGTCGATCCTGGCTGCCGTTGTGCCTGGGTAACTCGATTAAACTGGTTTTTACTAAAGTCTTTTCCCCCAACCATTGCCTTAATTTCGCCGTTACGGGGGTCAATGGCTACCATTGCTGCTTGCTTAAAGTTTTCCCAGCGTCCTTGATTTCGCAGCGTTTTGGCAACTGCTTCTTCTGCGGCTTTCTGCCAAGTTGGATTCAGCGTGGTTTCCACTACTAATCCCTCACTTGCTAGCACCTTAGGAGAAACGTACTTCGGCAATTCTTTTTGGATGTAGCTGGTAAAGTAGGGTGATTCTACTTGTACTCGTTTGGGTAAACTGCTTTTGAGTGTTAATGGCTCCTCAAGGGCTTCTTGCCTTTGCTTTGCTGTAATCACTTTATCTTCTTCCATCCGTAGCAATACTAAGTCCCGCCGCCGTTTTGCCGCTTCCGGATTCTTGTCTGGGGCGTATAAACTAGGTGCTGGAGCTAATCCAGCAATCGTTGCCATTTCCGCTAAAGAAAGTTGGTCTGGCGATTTACTAAAGTATACCCAGGCTGCATCTGCCACTCCGTAAGCTCCACCTCCCAAATAAACCAGATTCAGGTAACGCTCTAAAATCTGATCTTTGGTTAATTCATTCTCCATTTTTTGTGCTAGGCGGACTTCCTTGAGTTTGCGCCAGATTGTCTGCTCTTGTTTCAAAAATAGAATCCGCGCTAGCTGTTGAGTAATAGTGCTACCACCTTCCACTACACCTTGCGATCGCAAATTATTCAAACCCGCTCTCACAATCCCTTGCGCATCAACTCCGTTGTGTTGCTGAAATCTTCTATCTTCTGAGGCGATGAAAGCTTTTTTTAAATTATCTGGTATTTGCTCTAGCTTTAGTTGTTCTCTAGTCGCTTCACCTTGTTGTTGCAATACACTACCATCAGCAGCTTTGATGGTCAGTGTTTGCTCTCTGAGTACGGCGGTTAGCTCGGACTGATCTGGCAAAGTGCGATCTATTAAACTGATGCCGTAGATCAAGGCTACTATCCCACCACCTACACCCAAGCCTGCCCAAAACCATATGCGACGATAGAGTGGTTTACCGCCAGTTGCCTCATTGGCCCTTTTCCTAGATGGTAAAATTTTCATTTTGCTCAGTAACTGCCTCGCCTGCGCCAGATTTGCTGGTAGTAAGCTCTCATTTGTCCCTCCTTGTCCAGAGTCACTCAAATTAGTTGGTCTTCGCTTGAACCAGGAGGTAAGCTTCCCCACGTCAGTTCCTCGCTCAAAGTAGTAACTATATAACCATCATCAATAATCAACTTTGGGGTTATAGCACTACCATTGTGCTAGTATAGTATCCTATAAATAATTAACGAAATTCACTATCAAATAATCTTTTTTTAATTTGCGTAATTTAATTTAGTAAAAAAGCTGGAATTTTGATAATTATTGCAAATATAAAAACTATTGACGTTTTTCTGGAACAAGTGCAGCGAAGTATCCGCAAAGGCAGCCCAAAAACGGCTGACTTCATGAGAGGACAATGCCTGCTGTGAGCTACGCCGAAGGAGAGCTAAGACGAAGCGCCCTTGCTCTTGGTAGTAATATGGGCGATTCACAAAAAATTTTAGAAGCAGCTATAGAGATTTTAGCCCAAACCCCAGGTATTTCCTTAGAAGCCAGATCCAATTGGTACCAAACCAAAGCCGTTGGGCCACCACAGCCAGATTACCTCAATGGCTGTATCACATTGCAGGTAGAAATGCTACCCCAGCAGTTATTAGAAATTTTGTTAGGAATTGAGCAACAATTTGGGCGTGTGCGTCAGGAACGCTGGGGGCCAAGAATTCTGGATTTAGATTTGTTATTATATGATGACTTTATTGTTGATACACCAAATCTCCAGATTCCCCATCCACGAATGCGGGATCGGGCCTTTGTGTTAGTACCACTGGCAGAAATTGCCCCAGATTGGATAGAACCAGTCTCAGGGTGTGTTATTAAAGAACTGCTGAAAGAGGTAGACTGTTCTGATGTACATTTACTGATGGGCAATTAAAATTACCATCTTTAAACGCAGAAGAACGCTGATTTCGCCTCTCTCTCACAGATAATCAGATTTTACTATGCCATTAGGTAGAGAATTACCACAACTGCTGAAACAACGCTTATTTTATAAAGGACGCAAGTTTGATTTTGAAGTTAATCGCTTGCGTTTGCCGAATAAATCCGAAGGAGAATGGGAATGTATTCGTCACCCTGGTGGTGCATTAGCTGTGCCGGTGACACCAGAAGGTAAACTTGTACTCGTGCGCCAATATCGTTTTGCAATTCAAGGACGGATATTAGAATTTCCGGCCGGAACTGTCGAACCAAATGAAGATCCCTTAGAGACAATTCAGCGTGAAATCGAAGAAGAAACTGGCTATAGTGCCCAAAAATGGGATAAACTAGGCGAATTTTTCCTAGCCCCAGGTTATTCTGATGAAATTATCTATGCTTTTCTGGCGCGAGATTTAGAAAAGCTGGAGACACCACCACCACAAGATGGAGACGAGGATATCGAAACTGTATTTTTGACTCCTGAAGAATTAGAGAAAGCTATTCTGGAGGGAGAGCCGGTAGATGCTAAATCAGTTTCTAGCTTTTTTCTGGCGCGTCCGTTTTTAATTTGATAACAATAGACATCTGGTGAAAAAGAACGTAGAGACGTAGCACTGCTACGTCTCTACAAGGGTTCTGGGTAACGCATATTTAATTTCACCAGATGTCTAAATGACTACGGGGGGGGTAAATATAGCGAATTGTATGGAATACAGACCTAACCCCCAGCCCCTTCCCTTCTAGCGTTGGGGAGTAAGATTCCATTCCTCTCTCCTCAGAGGAGAGAGGAATGGAAGTGAGGTCAAAACTGTACTGCACCCAAGCGAGAACCGCTATATATGCAGCTTCACAAAGAAACGGTATGACAAGAAATAAATTACTCAAATAAACAGTTATAAGAGAATGTTTGAAAAGTATTTCACTGTGACTTTAGGCACTTTTAGATCCCCCCTAGCCCAATACTGCGTAGGTTTTGGAAAATCGTAGGTTGGGTTGAGGCTCTGCGAAACCCAACAAAGCCCCCCAAATGTTGGGTTTCGTTCCTCAACCCAACCTACACGGGTTAAGGTTTTTGGGCAAAACCTACGCAGTATTGCCACAACTCCTAAATATGTGTCTCTATGCCAGAAGCATAGATGTTTCACACAATGAAAAAAAATACAACTTTTAACAGTGCCGGTAAACTGACTGCTCTTTTGTTTTTGATAACTCTCTTACTCACGCCTTGTGTGATTGTAAATGCAGGCGAGCGTGGTGTATTGATGAAATTTGGCGAAGTACAAAACCAGATATTAGGAGAAGGACTTCACTTAATTATTCCTGTAGTCAATACTGTGAAAAAGTTGAGTATTCGAGTCCAAAAACAAGAAATTTCTGCTGAGGCTTCTTCCAAAGATTTACAAAATGTTTTCGCCGATGTAGCTCTCAACTGGCATATTATTCCCCAGGAAGCAAATGTCATTTTTCAAGAAATTGGAGATGAACAAGATGTAGTTATGCGGATTATTAACCCAGCAGTTGAAGAAGTATTAAAAGCAGTAATGGCAAAGTATACTGCTGAAGAAATCATTACTAAACGAGGAGAAGTCAAAGATGGAGTAGATCATGCATTGTCTACGCGACTGGGTAGCTATCACGTTGCAGTTGATGATATTTCTCTAGTTCATGTCCATTTTTCAGAAAGATTTGGTGAGGCGGTGGAGGCGAAGCAGATTGCTGAACAAGAAGCAAAACGAGCAGAGTTTATCGCTTTAAAAGCAACAAAAGAGGCTGAGGCAAAAGTTAATCTAGCCAAGGGAGAGGCTGAGGCGCACAAATTATTACGTGATGGTTTAACTCCAGAAATCCTCCAAAGGCAAGCAATAGAAAAATGGAATGGTAAGTTACCATTAATTGTAAGTAATGAGGCTCCAAAATTGTTGAATTTAAGTGAATTTTTAAAATTTGATGAAAATTGAGATTTTTGATCGCTGATTTGCCTTCGACTGAAAAATTCAGAACCCTGATTTATTCAATAAGTCGGGGTTCTTTTTGTTCGTAAATCATTGACAATTGCTATATTGCTCTTTCATCACTCTGGTCTGTGCAACCCTAGAACGGATTCCTTTGTAGAAACGTGATCAGTTCAATTAACTCTTGGAGAATAAAATGGGAGAATCGAGAATCTTCAACTGGATTAATAATATAATCAACAAGGTATAAACTGTTGAAGAAATTAGACCCGTGAATAATTCTTTTTTGAGGTTATGATCTTGAGGTTCTTTTTGGAAAATGTCCTTAGAACCAAATTGCATCAATAGAATTCCGACAATATTAGAGAGCCAGTATCCTATAATTGAACAAGGTAGAAGTAATTTTGGGGAAAGTAAACTACATATATACCCAAAACCATAAGCTATTGGCAGATTGAATAGTAAGTCATTCCACCAACATAGTGGTGATAACAAATATCCCAGGATCAGAAAAAATCCGCCTCTGAGTTTTTTGAAAATGTCTTTTTTTAACTCTTTTGGAGTACACTGTTGCAACTGTTGCAGAGTTGTATTTTCCGTTAGATTCAACTCTTGAGTAACGTTTTGGACGCTTTCCATAAAAGTTCACTATTCCTATCGGTTTAGTGTATTTTATTAGATAAACTAAGCCAAAGTCTAGTACAGGAGTGATTAAATTTTGGCTTTTTGATGCTGAAATTACTTCTCAACCAGAGGCTGCGCCAAGGACAAAGCTCAGTATAAGTCAGTGGAACGCAGACGCTTACGAAACGCCTAGTCCCTTCCCGCTCAAAGAATACCTAAATTTTTTTAACGAACCGCAATCGCGTAGCGTCTCCCCCTGGGAGAAGGACGCATTCGCGCAGCGTCTCGTAAGAGTTGAACGCAAAGGAAGAGATAGGTAATCTTATGGCGCTTACTTAGGACTTAGGCAAAATCATGAAAAAACGAACCGCCATCGCGTAGCGTCTCCCCCTGGGAGAAGTACGCCAAGTACGCCAAGAAATAAGAGTTGCGGAGAGTTTTTGCGTAAGTCCTGTTACTGATATAAAGATTTTGCCGGCAAATTTGCCACAACTTTGCCAAAAGATACAAAAAAGTGCGCCAATTTTTGCCAATATATTATTATTTCCTAAAATTCACTTGGCAAAAATCAGCATGAGTGAAAAACCCATAGAAGGTAACGGCAAGGCTTTTCTCGTTCTACTTTTGCCCATCTCGTTTTTGATTATTTTTCTGGTTGCCACTTGGAGAATTTTACTGGCGCTAATTCTGCTGGTAATTGGCTTCAAGCTTTGGCAAGAATATCAATGGCAACAGTGGACTCATCGAGTTAACCCAATTTTTCATCAGTTGGTTCGCGAAAATCAAGGCAGACTTACGCCAATGGACTTGGCAATCAAGGGCAATTTTCCTGGAACAACAGCAAAACGCTATTTGGATAGTAAAGCCTCGGAATTTGGCGCTAGTATACTGAACTCCGAAGATTCGGGGCTGTCTTATTACTTTATAACTGCCAGCATTCTTGGCAACATTCTTGACAGTAGTGAGCCTGTTAAAGGACTTCCTGCTCAACCAGTTACTAAAACTGCGCGATCGCTCTTAGCACCACCACCAATAACCCCAAAGGAGGAAGAACTAGAAACTGCATCACTCCCACAGCCAACCCATGAGGAAGCTAAACGATCGCTGGAAAAACAGTTAGTTTTTGGCTCTCTGATCCAATCTGAACTTGCTAAACGGCTAAATGTTTATTCCAGTACGGTTTATAAACGACGAAATGATCCAGAGTTTTCTGAGTGGAGTCGCAGTAAAGACCCTGATGGTATAGCCTGGTCATACTCGGAAAAAACTAAGGAGTTTTTCCCAGTGGAGGAAGAAGGGTGAACAGTTCAAAATTAGAATTTGGGAATTTTTGTTTGTAAACCTACAGCTTCGTTGATGGAATTTAATCCGTTTTGTTCTAGTTTGGAAAGCAAACCTGCTAGAATCCGGCGTACCATCAGTGGGCCTTCGTAAATCCAGCCTGTATAAACCTGAATCAAGCTAGCACCAGCAATAATTTTCTCCCAAGCATCTTCAGGAGAAAAAATACCACCAACGCCAATAATCGGGATTTGTCCTTGGGTTTGCTGCCAAATAAAACGAATTACCTCAGTGGAGCGATCGCGTAATGGTTCACCGCTAATTCCGCCAGCCTCTGACTGGGGTGATTTGCCAGTTTGGTCAATCACCTGCGTTTTTAATCCATCACGGCTGATGGTGGTATTCGTGGCGATAATTCCCGCCAGTTGGTAGGTTTTAGCAAGAGTTATAATGTCAGCGATCGCAACCCAATCCAAATCTGGCGCTATCTTGACAAAAAGTGGTTTTTGTGCAGTATTTTCTTGTTGTAATAAATCCAAGATGGCACTGAGCATAGAAGCATCTTGGAGCGATCGCAACCCTGGTGTATTGGGAGAAGAGACATTAACAACAAAATAGTCTCCCAAATCTTTGAGTAAGCGAAAACTATCGAGATAATCTTGTGCGGCTGCTTCTAGCGGAGTTACCTTAGATTTACCCAAATTTATCCCTATGGGTATTGAGTGAGTTGACTCCTGTCTTTCCTGTGCCAAATGTGCCGCCATTGCTGCTGCACCGCGATTATTAAAGCCCATCCGATTAAGAGCAGCTTTGTCCAATGGCAATCGAAACAAACGGGGACGGGGATTTCCTGGCTGTGCGTGAAAAGTTACAGTTCCTAGTTCTGCAAAGCCAAAACCCAGGTTAGACCAAATGCCAGCAGCGACACCATCCTTGTCGAAGCCAGCCGCTAACCCTATGGGATTTGGGAAGTTTAGCCCAAACAAATTTTGTTCTAGCCGTGAATCGTACACACATAACGACTGCTTTAGGCGTTGGTTTACCCAATTAGCAGGGGAGCGATCGCCTGTCTGGGATAGCCAACTAAAACTGTGAATCGTCTGCTGGTGTAACCATTCTGAATCGGTTTTTAAGACATTGAACAAAACCGGACGAATGGCAACTTGATAAATATCCATTTCAATAATAGACATCTGGTGAAATTAAATATGCGTTACCCAGAACCCTTGTAGAGACGTAGCAGTGCTACGTCAAAACAATTCTTTTTCACTCCTATGTCTAATGTAAGTAAGTTGGCGCGAAAAAATCAAACTATTGTTATGAAACATAAATAGGCTTAAAATCTTTACGAATGACCAATGACAAAGGACAAATGACCAATGACCAATGACCAATGACAGCCTTAGCCAGTTAGCTTTAATTGCGCCCACCTACTTAACTTCAACGAACCTCGTTACCTAGAACTTTCAGCAAAGACCTGTGAGAATATTACTCAAGATGCTTTTCTGGGCATCTTATATATTACAACCTATGTAAACCAATAAATCAGATGGGGCAGCCGCAAAAACCTATAGCCGCCGAACAGCACATCCTCTCCTTGGGACGTGTCCTCCAGAGTCTTAGAGAAGAGGATGATGTTGACGTTCTGATTGAAACTACTATTTCTTATCTCAAGGAACAGTTTGACTACAGACTGATTTGGATTGCTCTTTACGATCGCCTGAATCACATATTGTTCGGCAAGGGAGGCATGACACCTGGTAATGATACCGTCTTTTTACGGCAAAGAGTTGTTCTTAGTCCTGGGGATTTATTAGAGCAAGTAGTGATTGAACAACATCCTTTGGGTGTAGCGGATTTACAAACCGAAATCCGCGCCGCCGAATGGCGAAAAATTGCAGAACAATTCCAGATCAAAGGAACGATTATTTTGCCAATTCGCTACAAAGACCGTTGCTTAGGCTTGGTGTTACTAGGTTCAGAACGCTGGGGCTACCTACTTACAGGGGAAGCAAAAGCACGTTTGATCATGGTTTTAGGCGAACTGGGGGCAGTGCTTTGTCAAAATGAAATGGATTTGCACTACAAGCAAATCAAGAGAACCGACGAACCATTATTAGAATTGCTAGAAAATTTACGCACCCTGACTAACCTTGATCAAAGACTTGAAGCAGCGGTGCAAGCAACTCATAAATTTGTCTCCCCCAGCCGGACAAATGTTTACTGGTTTGAGCGGGAAGGCCACTACTTTTGGTGTCGGATGAGCAATGATCTGGTGAAAGTTGATTGTAATTCTAGCAGTCAGCAAGCACCGGGAATGACTGTACAGGAATTAAGCGACTTTTATTATGCTTTGGCAACTAACCAAATTGTCTCTATTGGTGATGCACGCAGTTCTTTAAAGAGCCATTTTACGGCAAAATTGCTGGAACGGTTGAAGGTGCGATCGCTCCTGGCAGCCCCGATCATCTGGCAAAAGGACTTAGTAGGTTTTCTGGCGCTGGAAAGCAATGAACGTCGGATCTGGACGGAGACAGACAAAAATTTTGTCCGAGCTGCTGCTGGCTTAATTTCCCTGACTGCACCCACCGAAAGTATGGAAAACACCGTTAAACAAATTCAAGAGGATGTGGAACTAACTAGCCAAGTTGCTCAAGGTATTTATAGCGAACATGACCTTCAGGAAACTTTACACAACTGTGCTAAAAGAGTTTTAGTTCGACTAGGTGCGACGCGATTTTTGCTGTTGCAGTATGACCCAGAGCAAAATAATTATCAATTTATTTACCAAAATCAGCCCCATAATCGCCAACCTTTGACATTTACCTTTGATACTCTCAAAGAATTAGATGGGCAGCTTTTGCAAAGTTCAACTCAAGCGGTGGAAATTGAGAATTTAAATGAAGATTTACGCTTGTTTAACTGGCGTCCTCTTTTATTAGAAAATGGTGTGCGATCGCTACTTGTTTGTAAATGCACTCACGATCAGATACCAGCACTTTTGATCATCACTCACGAAACCCATCGCTGTTGGACAACAGTGGAAAAAGAATTGCTGTGGATTGTCAGTCAACAGATTGGTGTAATTGTTCGTCAGTGGCAATTGCACAACCGCACCCAGCAACAACAAAAAGTTTCCCAAGCATTTGAGCAATGCCTACGCATTCTGACACAATCCTCCCAAGGCAAAATCGAGGTTAAAAAAAAGCATTTAGAACGCACCGCACTCAAACAAATAGCATCAATTTTAGGCTGTCCCGTAGCCGTACTGCTATCCTGGTCGCCTGGGGAAAGTTGGGCAGAAATTATCCCTGGAGTCATTGACAATAATCAATTTGGAATTTTTTCGGATGCATCTATTCCGATCCAAACTGAAGTCTTAATTCAGTGGGCACTTGCTACAGAAAGTTACCTGACTTTGAAGGTAAATAATTTACCCCCAGAAACCCGGAAATGGTTCAATGCTCCAGACAAAGGTCAAATTTTGGTGATGGCATTACGTACTAATGCTGATTATGAAACCACAGGTGTAGTGTTGTTAGCAGACTCTCAAGAGCGTCGCTGGTCAGAACAAAGCCTCAGTGCTACAGCAACTCTGATTTCTCAATTAGGCTGGTGGCGTCGTGAAAAGCAAATTACCCGACTTCTAAAATCCACAACAGAGGAATTACAACAACTCAATTGGTATAAACATCGTCGTCTAGAGGAAATCCAAAGAATAACAGCACTATGCCTTAGTCAAATACATGATTTGGGCATTCCTGCTAATGAACTTACTCAGATGCGCTACGAGCTATTGCTGCGCCAGTTAGAGCAAACAACCACCTCCATGAGTGGATTGCTAAAACTTGAGCAGTGGCAGCTACATATCAGTTGTGAAACTATGCTTATAGCCAGTTTACTGAAGCGATCGCTTGAACGCATCGAAAATTTACTTAAACAACAAAAGCTGTGGATTGGTATACATGGTTTGGGACAAACGATTGACGAGCAAGAATCGCTCAAGAATTCTTCCCTTGCTAGAGGCGTTCCTACCTCAAGTTCACAATCTGCAATGGCGATCGCTGGTGATATAGTCAAAATTGAATTAGTTATCCATGAATTATTGGTTAGTGCCTGTAACCGTTCTCAAACCGGAGGCAAAATTGATATTTGGTGTCGCCGCTTAGATGCATCTCAAACCGTAGATGCAAAGCACTTTTTTACAAAGGTAAAAACTGGCCATCAGACATTGCTAGAACTGTCGATTACATACAACGGTGCGATCGAACCACAGTTACTTACAGAACTACATCAAAATACCCACAAAGATGTGCTTGCTCCCTCCAACCTCGACCAACCACCAGCCTTACATTTGTTAATCTGCCAAAACCTTATGCAGGAGTTGGGAGGAGAGTTGAATTTCTATCAATTACCAGATAATCGGGTAGTTACCCGCTTGTTATTGCCGTTAGTTGCTCATGATTCTTAGTGCAGCTTTGCGTGAAATCGTGGCGAATTTAGGCTTGAAATTTAAGCACCTGTTCAAGCAGTTTCTTTGGACGTTGTTCCATTGGAAGTTATGCAGAAAATTCCGTTTAATACTCTAAATAAGGATGTTATACGGAAAGTTTCCGTATAATAAATAGTTAGGTTTTTGCACTATGGTATCGTTTTACCATGCAAGTCGTCTTTTTAAGTGGAGTAAGCAAATGAATTTTTTAAAAGGCTCAGTAGTTTTTGCTTTTCTATTAGGTATTGGAATATCGACCATCTTCGGAGTTAAAAATTCAGGAAATGCTCAGACACAGGGTTCTGAACCAATAATTGGGCAAATGCCCCCAACTACGAAAAGTCCAATTGGAAATAATGTTGGACTTGACGAGCTTACAGCACTTTTCAAGACATCTGAAGCAACAAAAGCTAAACCAATCAGAAAAGTTATTATTACAATTCCAGGAGAAATGTCTGATATCTATCGACGAAGGGTGGCTGCGAATACTGCGATTAGAGAGTTCTTTTTGATAGCTGACAAAGAGTCTTTTAAGTATGATGGCGATACTCCTAGACCTGCGCCAGACATAACTGCTCCTCAGGGATTTAAAGCTATGCTTCCTAATGGTGGAGCCATAGTTTTAAAATTAAGAGAGGAAAACAATGGTAAGAAGCAAAGCACCGTTGGCGAACTAAGACTTAAAGATCACGGAATTCCAGGCTATGAGGAAGTCACACAGATTGAATTTGTAGGAGAATAAATTTTTCTAAGTGCTTTAGGGACATTATTACAGTTCAAAAATCTTTTGAGGTTGATATGAAATTTCAGTTTTCGCGAGCCTTTAATTTTGGAGTTGCTTTAGTCAGTGGAATTATTTTTGGTAATGCAACTATTGGTTTAGCCGTAGGCACAGGATCAAGCCTTCTGAACCGAGGAATTATTAAGCCCAGTAATGAAAGGCTTGCTCCTGAGGAAAGGTTCAAGCAAAATTACTTGATCGCTGCCAGTCCTCAGCTTGACAATTTACTGTACAACTTTTCCTTCAAGTACAGCAATACAGTTCGTTACTATAAAGTCACATCCCCAGACCATTATGCAGCATATACTTTGGCATGGTTAGAGTTTAGTAATGTTGTCGAAGCATCTTCTGTTGCTTCGCCCGTATTTACTCCTACAGCAGGATGGATATATACGGCTAAGTTAAAAGGCGGAGGCAACGCAAACTTAAGAGAATATGGCTCTTCCCCTCAAACTGAACCTACGATCGATCTTCTGAATCATTACACTGGCACACTCAATGGGCAAGTTTTTTCGCTTGTAAAAGAAGTCAAATTTCCATATAAAAAGCCACTTTTTTGCCCCGCTTCCACAACTGGGTGTTAGTTCGTTTCTCAAAGATCTTTTAGATAGAGGTTGGAATCATGCGTATTCTCACAGATAAGGAATATTATTCTGAGGCCGAACCTAAATTGAGACAATTATTTCTCAACGAGAATCCTAAGCTACCTCAATTCGGATCTAATGCTGAAGAAGTTAAACTCTTATATGAGTATTTCCCCCCAGATGTAGAAGTTGTTAATGCTCTTATAAGTACTGCCTCACATATGGGAGATTCAAGTTTATACCTATCTATTGTTAATATTGTCGATTTCAATTCATCTATGACCAAGCATTGGTGGATTTCTTTTGAGGAGATATCTACATATCTATCTATTGATACCAACGCTTTTGGCTTATCTTATCAATTGGAGAGTGTGATTTTTTCACCTCAAGGAAAGTGGGCTCTAATGAGCAGTTTTGAAAGGTATGCAATATTAGCAGGAACCCAAAATTTCATTCAAAATTTTTCAAAGCACTTTTCTGACATAGATAGACAGATATTCGGCTATTTGAAAATATTTAGAGAATGTCTTAATATGGACGGGATCGAAAAAGTTAATATTGCTTGGTTGGGCGATTTTTTAAAGAGCGTATATGGCATAGAGAAGGCTGAGGAGATATTAAAAGTATCTGAATTGGAAAAATATGTTAATTTAATGCCTTGATGGAACTGAGTAAATACTTAGACCATCTACTCTCAGACTATAACCCTCTGAATTAGGCTACTGGTCTATCGCATTAATTCTCAGGGGTAAATAAGTTCGTAGTAAGGACTTTAGTCCTGGATTTTTAAGCACTGAAGTGCTTACTACAAACTCATCATATTCAATGAGACAGACCAGTAGTACGTAAAAAAACTCTCTAACTCTTATTCCTTCGTGTTCTCTGCGTCGCGCCAGTTGCTTCTCCTGTCAAAGACGCTGTGCGTAGCTTGCTTCTCAGGGATACAACCCAACGCACTGGCTTCTCTGTGGTTCGCTTTTCCGTTGCTTGGGCGTAAGTTCTGAGAGAAATAAAATCTACCTTTAGATAGATTGACAACACATTTATTCGCCGAAAGTTTCCTCCGTTCGTGGCAAACTGGTTATAATTATTTTCCATCTCTCTCAGAAATCAAATTATCGTATAGACAGTATTTATATGGGACGTGTTCCTTCTAAATCTGACCTACCGACAAAAATCTGTCCGGTATGTCAACGTCCTTTCACATGGCGTAAAAAGTGGCAAGATTGCTGGGACGATGTGAAATACTGCTCAGAACGTTGTCGTCGTCGCCGTTCTGAAGCTCAAAATGAAACTAACCGCAACACAGACGCAAATAGCGCAAGGGATTAATGGAGTTACAGGTGCAACCTAAATTAATTATTCATGGGGGGGCTGGTAGTTCTCTCCACGGTAAGGGAGGATTGGAATCAGTGCGCCGATCGCTCCATACAGTAATAGAAGAAGTCTATTCTCTGTTATTGTCAGGAGCAACTGCCTCAGAGGCGGTGGTGCAAGGTTGTCGAATGCTCGAAGATAATCCCCGCTTTAATGCTGGTACTGGTTCAGTATTGCAATCTGATGGGCAAATCCGCATGAGTGCTTCCCTAATGGATGGTGCATCAGGGCGGTTTAGTGGTGTGATTAATATCTCGCGGGTGAAAAATCCCATTGATTTAGCGCAATTTTTACAAAGTTCGCCAGACCGAGTGCTATCGGATTTAGGATCGGCTGAGTTGGCGCGGGAAATGCAAATTCCCAGCTATAACGCTTTAACTGATTTGCGGTTACAAGAGTGGATACAAGAGCGCCAGGATAATTTTAAAAGCACAATGGCTGGTGTGGTAGCAGAACCCGAACTCATAGAAACCAGCAATGCTGGACGTGGCACCATCGGAGTAGTAGCTTTAGATACCTACGGTAGGCTAGCTGCTGGCACTTCTACTGGTGGTAAGGGTTTTGAGCGGATTGGAAGGGTAAGTGATTCTGCGATGCCAGCAGGGAATTACGCTACTAGTAATGCTGGTGTTAGCTGTACTGGGATTGGCGAAGATATCATTGATGAGTGTTTAGCTGCACGAATTGTAGTGCGTGTGACGGATGGGATGTCTTTGAAGGAGGCTATGCAGCGCTCTTTTAACGAAGCCTACCATAACAAACGGGATTTGGGAGCGATCGCCTTAGATTTCAGTGGAGCGATCGCTTGGGGAAAAACCAGCGAAATCTTACTCGCCGCCTACCACGACGGCGAAAAAATTGGTGATACTTTGGAGTGGAATGACAACGAACTGATCGGCTATTGTTGAATCAGTTTCAGCGCTTCGGCTAAAGTTTCCTGCTGGTCAACCATTGCAGCTAATTCTTGGGCTTCATAACGCCCCTCAAAAGCTTCTAGCGCCGCTCTTTTGAGTGCCACTTGATATCCTTGTTGTAGAATATCCATTAATTCTGCTTGATTCAAGTAAAAACCACCGGATTTGCGGCGCTTGTTTATTTTGTTGATTTCACGCACCGTATTTTCTATGGAAACATCCCAAGAGCGAGTCGAACGTTTTTCAGCTTTTTGTTTAATTAAATGGATGAGAAGAATCACACCATAACTATCAATTTTATTGATTTTGTCACTGAGACTCATTTCTTCTAACTCATCCACCAAAAGCAGCGCTTCATGGATTTTGCCTTGTTCTAGAAGTTGTCTAAGTTCTAGCAGTTCTTCCATACTAAATTGTGTTTGTCTTGCTCTAATGACACACTTCCCCAGCCGACGAAAGAAGGCGCAGCTTACCCGACACTTACCTCTAGGCGTGTAAGGGACTGACAAATAAAAAAATACTCAACTATTTATTGTGGGGTGGGCGAGACGCCATTGGTGTCAACTTAACGTAGAAGTTATGTCCCGCAAGGAACTGAAGTTCCTTGCTAATAACAAAAGTCTACTGAAGTAGACTAAATATTTCCAATAATCTTTAGTCTACTTCAGTAGACTTTAGCTATTAGCCTCGAACTTTAGTTCAAGGCGGGTGATGTAGGCAACAGTTAAGCATTCCTAGCTTAAGTTGACACCAATGGCGAGACGCCCACCCCACAAGATTGGGTAATTTATTTGTTGTCAGTCCCTAATAAAGACTTCTGTAATTAGCCGATCTTGGACTTCAGAGGGGTCAGCTGTCTCAAAAAATAATTCCAATGCTTCAACCAAATTACTGCGTGCTTCTTCGATGGTGTCACCTTGGCTAGCAATATCTAATTCTGGACAAAGGGATATATAGCCCTTTTGTTCACGCTCAATAATCGCGGTAAGTTGTTTTGTTTTTCTCATCTTTTACCTGTAGTTGAATCAGCTAATCTGATGATTTCATTATCACTTTATTGGCTCTTCCTGCGCCAAGCTGGTTTCACCACCTGACGACTACGAGCGATCGCCAGAGAATCATCAGGCACATCTTCTGTGACTGTAGAACCAGCTGCGATGTAGACATCATCTCCCAAGGTGAGTGGAGCCACTAAAACGCTATTGGCACCAGTTTTTGTGCGATCGCCGATTTTGGTACGATGTTTCTTCACGCCGTCATAATTGGCAATAATTGTACCAGCACCAATATTCACCTGATTACCAACAACGGTATCACCTATATATGACAAATGTGCTGCATTCGTGCGATCGCCTAATTGAGTATTTTTCAATTCCACAAAATTCCCCACACGACAACCAGCACCCACTTGTACCTGACCGCGTAAATGAGCATAGGGGCCAATTCTGCTTCCTGCTTGCACAGTACTATTTATGACTACCGAATACTGTACCGTGACATTTTCACTCAACTGGCTATTTTCAATTAAACTTCCCGGCCCAATGTGACTTCCGGTTTGAATCACCGTATTTCCTCGCAGGTGAGTTTGGGGTTCAATAATTACATCCGGCTCTAATTCTACGGTTTCATCAATGGTGATGCTTGTGGGGTCGATGAGGGTGACACCCGCCAGCATCCATTTTTCCTTGACTCGCCTTTGCAAAATTTCAGATGCTGTTGCTAGTTGCAGGCGATCGTTAATGCCGAGAATTTCTTGGTAATCTTCCACATCCACTGCCATCACTTGTCCAACCTGAGTGACGGCATCGGTGAGATAGTATTCTTTTTGGGCATTGTTTGCCTGTAGGTGGGGCAGCACCTTTGCCAAATCTTGCCAGCGAAAGCAGTAAACTCCAGCGTTAATGCGGTGATTTTCTCTTTGAGCAGCAGTACAATCCTTATGTTCCACCATTTGCTGCACAATATTTTCATCGTTACAAAAAACGCGCCCGTAGCCGGTGGGATCGGGTAGGTGCGAGGTGAGGATAGTGGCAGCGTTTTGATTTCGGGTGTGAGTTTGTAACATCTGCTTCAGGGTTTCGGTGCGTATCAACGGTAAATCACCGTTAAGCACTAGCAAATCCCCAGTGTAGTCTTCCAAGTGAGGAAGTAATTGTTGGATGGCGTGACCTGTCCCTAATTGCACAGTCTGTTGGACAAACTCCAAACTCTTAATTGAATGCATGGCGGCTTCCACTTCCTCGGACTGATATCCCACAATCAAGATTCGCCGTGAGGGGGAAACTGGTTCTACACTTTCGAGAACTCTCTCGACAAGCGATCGCCCACCTAAAGAATGTAAAACCTTGGGTAAGTGTGATTTCATCCGTGTGCCGCGTCCCGCCGCTAGAATTGCTACAACTACCATAATTAGCTATCAGCTATCAGTGAAATTATAATTGACACTCTCAGCCTTGAAGGAACTGAGATTCTTGAATCAAAGACATAACTTGCTCAAGCAGGTTTTCACCAACTAGAGTAGAGGTTTCATCTCCCCAAGGGGGGAAGAGCGTCTAGTGCAAAGGTTTTGGTATGCCCTACCGTACCCAATCCTCGACTAAGTACAGATGCAGCATAAAAGCCTGGCGAATTGAGGGTTGAAATTTAAACGCATAGGCGCCTCGCCTTCCCGTAGGGTAGGTTCGCAGAGAATTCGCTACGAATTTATGAAATATTGTACTAAGGATATTTCTAGCAGCGTTTTCATCTCTATCCATCACACATCAGCACAAACATACGTGCGTTTTAAAATAATTTAATAACAGGAGCGAATAAATTCGGCAAACTGCTGCATTAGTTTGGGATTACGCCAACCGGAATCAGTTTCTTCTTGCATCACTGAAAGTGCTTCTGCTGAAGTAAAAGCTCTTTTGTAAGGCCTTTCGCTAGTTAGGGCATCGTAAATATCAATCAGCTGAAATATTTGCGCTAGGTAAGGAATATTATCCCCCTTGAGTCCATCAGGGTAGCCTGAGCCATCCCAGCGTTCGTGGTGATGGCGAATAATCGGAATTACACCCCGCATACTGCGTAGTGGCTGGCAGATTTTTTCCCCAATCAAAACGTGCTGCTGCATGATTTGCCAATCTTCGGGAGTGAGTTTCTCTTTTTTCAGCAGCACTGCATCGGGAATACCCACCTTACCGATATCGTGGAGATAACTACCCCACATCATATCTCGAATTTGGTAGCGTGAGAGGTCGAGGTATTCACCAAAAAGTTGTCCCAGTTTTACCAGTCGTTCACAATGGTTGCCTGTATTGGGATCGCGGCTTTCAATGGACATGGCAATGGAAAATAGTACTTGTTCGGCATGGTCTAAATCTTCGTTCAGACGCTTTTGCCGCACCAAGGACTTTAGACGCGCCGCCAGTTCCACACGATCAAAGGGTTTGGTGAGAAAATCATCTCCCCCAACTTCAATTCCGCGAATGCGCGATCGCTTGTCATCTAACGCGGTAATAAAAATCACTGGGATTAGCCTAGTCTGCTCATCCTGTTTCAGCAATTGGCACACTTCAAATCCATCCATTCCTGGCATCATCACATCCAGCAAAATCAAATCTGGTTGTTTTTGAGTTACCAATCCGACAACAATGGAACCACTGTCCGCCTCAATTACTTCGTATCCTTCCATCCCCAAGAGGGTGACAGCAGTCATGCGACTGGCCGCATGATCATCAACTACTAAAACCTTCGGCGGATCTAAATCAAACCCATTGCCTTCAGAATCTTTGGCTTGTAGTATTCTAGAGACCATTGAATCATCACCCCAATTAAGATCGGCTTTCATCCAAGAAGACACTGCTTGGCGATCTTCAATGATCAGGTCTTTTTGAGATAAGTCTAAAGAATAATCCTCCACTTTTGGCGATCCTACGGCATGAGTTGAATCAATACTCTTCACTGTGCTAATGGCGTTTGAACCACTAATAATTTTTTCTGAAAAGGCTGTATCGTTTTTCCATTCAATCACAAAGGCACTCCAAGTTATTGCAGAAGTTAATCATGTTAGCTTTAAAAAGCAAATTTAATATTCGACTGTATTGTAGCCAGAGTTTCCATAGGGATTATGCATTATGATCAGCTGCCGATCTAAGTCTTTCGCAGCATCTATTTTTATGTTACGAACAATTGGGATATTGTTGTCAATTTTTTTGCTTATAATTTTCAGTATGATGAATTTTTACAAATGTTCAAACAGGTTTTTTACGGAGATTCTTTAATCTAGTACAGCTTGGCAAAAATAAGCAGACCATTAAAAGCCAATACGCTTGGGTTAAGACTAAAACTCTCAGTAAAAGTCAGTTTTTTTTACGAACCGCCTTCTCTTCTTAGGCTGCGCCAACGCGTTAGCGTCTCCCCTTCTCCCAAACATGGGGTTAGGGGATGAGGGGGATGAGGGGGATGAGGGGGATGAGGGGGATGAGGGGGCACGAGAAGAATAACTTTTACTCCAAACTCCCAACTCCTAAGTCCCAACTCCCAACTCCCAACTCCCAACTCCTAACTCCTAACTCCTAACTCCTAACTCCTAACTCTCTGTTTGCCCAATGCCCAATCCCCAATTTGTTGTTTCGCCAGCTTGGCTGTTTGAACATCTAGAAGATCCGCAAGTCGTGGTTGTAGATTGTCGCTTTTCTCTGGCCGATCCACAGCTAGGGCAACAACAGTATCAAACAAGTCATATAAAAGGGTCATATTACCTAGATTTGAATCAGGATCTTTCCAGTCCAGTAGTTAAGCATGGCGGGAGACATCCTTTACCTAACCCCAATGACATAGCTAACAAATTGGTTGCCATCGGGGTAAATTACCAAAAGACTCTAATTGTAGCTTATGATGATTCGCGCTTTACCTTTGCGGCTCGTCTGTGGTGGCTATTGCGCTATCTAGGACATGAGCAAGTAGCAGTACTGGATGGAGGCTTTGCTGGATGGCAAAAAGCTGAGTATCCTGTTACAAATATTATTCCTCCGCCGCGAATGGGTACGTTTGTCGCTCAAGTGCAAACAGAAAAGGTTGTGGATATTACAGCCGTGAAAAACCGGAAACATAGCCCCGAGGTAGTATTGGTAGACTCAAGAGAAAGCGATCGCTACCGAGGTGAACGAGAGCCAATTGATCAAATTGCAGGTCATATTCCCGGTGCAGTCAACTATCCTTGGCAAGAAGTTACAGACTCCAATGGCTACCTACTCCCTGAAGAGGAACAACGCCGTCGCTGGGAAAAGTTAGAAACAGCCAAAGAAATCTTGGTATATTGCGGCTCTGGTGTTACTGCTTGTGTGAATTTACTTTCTTTAGAATTAGCCGGCATTAGCAAGGGTAAACTTTATGCTGGTAGTTGGAGTGATTGGATTTCTTATTTTTAATCCAACCTCTTAACAGGGATAGTCGAGACGCGAAATTTCGCGTCTCGACAAGAGACGTCTGGTGAAAAAGAATTGTTTTGACGTAGCAGTGCTACGTCTCTACAAGGGTTCTGGGTAACGCATATTTAATTTCACCAGATGTCTATTCTGTATGAAGATCCGCCAAACTATATGAGCAACGAACCGCAAAGGGCGCATTCGCGCAGCGTCTCGTAAGAGAAGGACACAAAGTAAAGAAAGAAAAAGCCAAGAGAATTTGGCGCAGCCTCAGAAAGAAATGGTATAACTCCTAACATAATGACAAATCTACAAATTTTTCTAGATATTGCTACGGAAGCGGCCTTAGCGGCTGGTGCTATTTTGCAAGGTTACTTGGGTAAGTTAGAAGACGCAATTATTGAAAAAGGACGCTCTGGTGATTTAGTCACTGCTGCTGATAAAGCCTCAGAGGAGTTGATTTTAGAAATTTTGCGTCATCACTTTCCCCAACACTCCATCCTTGCTGAAGAATCAGGGAAATTAGGGAATCAAGAGAATGAATACCTTTGGGCAATAGATCCTCTAGATGGCACAACCAACTACGCTCATCAATACCCATTTTTTGCCGTTTCCATCGGGCTGTTAATTAATGGTCTTCCCCAAGTTGGTGTAATTTATGACCCATTCCACAAGGAGCTATTCCGTGCTGCTGCTGGCTTGGGAGCAACTCGTAACCATCATCCCATCAAGGTTTCTGTAACATCTGAACTGAGTAAAAGCCTACTAGTGACAGGATTTGCCTACGATCGCCGCGAAACCTCGGATAACAACTACGCAGAATTTAGTCACCTCACCCATCTTACCCAAGGAGTCAGGCGTAGCGGTTCCGCATCGTTAGATTTAGCATATGTTGCCTGTGGACGTGTCGATGGTTACTGGGAACGAGGGCTTTCTCCTTGGGATATTGCCGCCGGGATAATTTTGGTACAAGAAGCCGGAGGCAAAGTTACCGCCTACGATGGCAGTCCTGTCAAAATTGAGTCAGGTAGAATTCTCGTTACAAATGGTTATATTCACGACTCCCTCAGTAGCGAACTTTCACAAGTTCCGCCACTTTCAGCCTGGGTATGAGGGGAGTAGGGGGAGTGACGGGACAACAAACGACAAATACTTCGACTCGCTTAAGAGCGGGACGCTACGCGTTCGACTGCGCTCAGAGCAAGTCGCTCAGTACAAGTGACAAATGACAAACGACAAATGACAAATGACAATTTGCTACTGACGAATCACGGATCAACCGAAGTAAACTAGAAGGAATCTAACTGCTCCTTTGGTGCAAGAGCTACATATGTCTTTCAAAATAGATCGTGGACTATTTAAATATGATTTCATAGATAATCACGCAGTATTGTGTGTTCCAGTTGATGTGGATGTCAAAGAGATTCGCAAACGCTATCTGCAAATCGCCCGCCGTTTGCACCCAGACAGTAATTTGACTCAAACTGCTGCTCAAAAACAGCTAGGAAACGAATTGCTATCAAAGCTGGTTAATCCAGCTTACGAGAAACTGTCTGCCGATCGCACTCGCGCGGAATATATTCTAATTTTGTCGCAAATCGGCAAGCGTCTGGTACAAGAGTCTAATTCGATAACTCTAAACACCGACTTGGCTAGAGAGTTAGCAGATACCCCTAATATGGAGCATTTTTATAAAAGTGCGATCGCTAAACTAGCCCAAACCCAATATGATTCTTTAGAGCAAGCACTGCAAGTTACTGCCCAAGCTAGTGAGTTGAATTTAGTCTATTTAATGCGCAGTGCAAGCAAAGCATCCGCAGCGCCGCCGCCACCTGCTCAACCCAAAGTCCAATCAGGTAAGCCTCAAGTAAATACACCACCAGTACCAGCGCTAGCAAAAGAAGACACGATTGTCGAACAGTACATTCGTCGCGCTCAATCTTTGATTGACAAAAACCAATTTGCCCAAGCCAAAGTAGAGTTGCAGGATGCGCTGAAGCTAGCACCTAAAAATAGTCACTGCCATAGCTTAATTGCAATGGTGTATTTGAAGCAAAATCAGCTAAAAATGGCAAAAATCCACTTCGACAACGCTCTAAAATTAGACCCCAATGACGAAATGGCATTGCAATGGAAACCTAAAATAGATAAAGCTTTAGGACAACAACCTAGCGATCAGAAGGTGACTTCATTCGCCAATAATGGAGATAAGCAATCAGATAAATCTGGTAGTGGTGGTTTGTTCGGTGGTTTGTTTGGTGGGAAGAAAAAATAATGGTGTATCAACCAGCAGCGGGAGCCAGGGATTTATTGCCCTTGGATGTGGAGAAAAAACGCTGGATTGAAGATAGATTACAGCAGGTGTTTCACCGTTGGGGATATCACATGATTATCACCTCGACTTTAGAGCGTATGGATACGCTGATGGCGGGGGAAGCAATCCAGCGTCAGATGGTGATTCAACTACAACAAAATGACGAAGATGATGAGTTAGGGCTACGTCCAGAATTAACAGCATCTATTGCTCGTACTGTTGTCACTCGGATGGCAGGTGCCACTTATCCGCAACGCTTGTATTACAACGCTAATGTGTTTCGCCGCACTTGGGAAAGTAGACACAATCGCCAACAGGAGTTTTATCAAGCTGGGGTGGAGTTGTTAGGTGCTGGCGGATTGCTAGCCAATGCAGAAGTGCTGCTGTTAGTAGCAGATTGTATGGCAGCACTGGGTTTGCAGGGATGGCATTTAATTTTAGGGGAGGCGGGAATTACGCGATCGCTCCTGAGTGCCTTTCCTGATCATCTACAAAATCAAGTTCGCAGTGCGATCGCTCATCTCGACCGGATTACTATAGATAATTTACCCTTAAGTGACAAACTACGCGATCGCGCCCGAATCATCATGGATTTGCGCGGGTCAAGTGCAGAAGTGTTACAAAAAGTCAATAGCCTAGATCTAGACGAAGAACAGCGAGAGGCAGTAAATAACCTCAAATACCTAGTAGAATTACTAGAATCAGAGAACAAATTCCCCTTAATCCTTGACCTTAGCCTCATCCAGACCATAGATTACTACACGGGTATTGTCTTTGAAGTTGTCAACGATACCGAATCCCAAGCCAGAGTTTTAGGGCGAGGTGGTCGCTACGACCAACTTTTAGGGCTATATCATCCCCAAGGAGAAAACATACCCGGAATTGGTTTTGGGTTAAACATCGAAGAATTATACCAAGTATTGTTGTCTACTCAGCAATTACCACAGACAACCCCAGCGAGTGATTGGTTGGTAGTATCAGAGACACCGAGTGCTAACGTCGCCGCCTTTGCCCACGCGCAACAACTCCGAGATTCTACTGATTTGGTGCGGGTAGAAATTGACTTGGGAGGAAGAGATGCAGACGCTATTCGCCAATATGCACGCGATCGCGGCATAGCCCAAATTGCTTGGATCAAAGCTGATGGCTCACCAAGCATTGAATCATTGCGTTAAGTGAGTGGGGGATTGGGCATTGGGCAAACAGAGAGTTGGGAGTTGGGAGTTGGGAGTTGGGAGTTAGGAGTTTGGAGTTTGGAGTGAGGAGTTGAGAGTTTGGAGTGAGGAGTTTGGAGTTTGGAGTGAGGAGTTATCAGTAGACATCTGGTGAAATTAAATATGCGTTACCCAGAACCCTTGTAGAGACGTAGCAATGCTACGTCAAAACAATTCTTTTTCACTCCTATGTCTAGTGAGGAGTTGAAATATTTAACTCCCAACTCCCAACTCCTAACTCCTAACTTTTATTGAGTCGGCTGTTTTTCCGGGACTGATGATGAGTTTTCTCTTTGCTGTAGGGCTGCTTGAATACGGGGTAACTCGAGGAATTTTTTCGTATCAGACAGTAGGCGATCGCCCCAGAGATTTTCTTTGAGGAAATCCAAATTAGCATAGCGGGAATCGATACGGAGTGCGGTTTCTCCCAAGGTTAGTCCTTGTTGGCGTAAGCGTAGCTCGCCGGAGGCATCGCCTTTAGTATACAGTGCGACTGCCAAGGCTAATAAAGGTTCTGCGGCTTGTTTATCAAGGGTTATAGCAGATTGCCATCGCTTAATAGCTTCAGGTATATCACCCTGTTCGTAGTTGATTAAGCCAATATTGTTAATTGCTGGCCAGAATTTTTTATCTTGAGAGACTGCTTGATCGTACTGTGCGATCGCATCTGGCAATTTACCCATCATATAGTAAGTATTACCCAAATCAAACAACCCCTCTGGGTCATTGGGTTTTAACTTCAAACCCTCTTGGTAATTGACAACAGCACCCTGGTAATTTTTCTGCTGAAAATTAACTGAACCCAAAGCAAACAGAATATCAGCATTTTTGGGGTTGATAGATTGCCCTTTTTTCAGGCTAGCGATCGCCCCGTCAAAGTCTTTAGTTTGTATTTGCAATCCACCTAAGAGCAACCACACTTTCTCATTTTTAGGAGCCAGTTGACTAGCCAGCCGCGCTCGTGGCAAAGCTAATTCAACCTGTTGAAACTGAGCTAGTTGAGCCGCCTCTTGTGCCAAGGTCAACCCCTGCTTCTCTAACTTTGTCGCATCCAGTTGTAGCGTATGGGGCATTAATGCCTGCGCGTTAGCGGCTTTTGGCATACTCCACAAACTACAGACCATTAGAAGAGAAATCAAACGAACATATTTAGGCACATTACCGCCTTTAAGCCACTAATCAATGAATCTTTCAGCTAGCTTAAACGATCTCCGCTCTTGACGGCAGCAAAATCTTACCAATCTTGGGGAATGGTGAACTGGAGAAAACCGCCACAAACCCAATACCTCACTCCCTAACTAAACAAATTGGTGACTTTGGTCATACATCAGTTTCAACTTTTTGATCAATAATCATTATGTATGAATTTATATGGATATGAAAATTGATACATCAGAAACCGTGAATTCATCAGTTTTGGTTCCAGAGGTAAAGAGAAAAAAGGGAAGAGGTAATTGGCTCTCTTGGCTAATTGCTCTTTGCCTTTTGGGTGGAATTGGCTATGCCGTTTATTACCAAGTAACGGTTGCTCCTCGTCAACAAGCCAGCCGCCGGGTGCTAACAAAGCCTGTAGAAAGGCAGAGTTTAACAATCACAGTTTCAGCGAACGGAACGGTGAAGCCTGAACGGTCAATCAACCTCAGCCCGAAAAACTCAGGCATCCTGAAAACACTGCTGGCAAAGGAGGGAGATCTTGTCAAACAAGGACAGATTGTAGCTTATATGGATGATTCCAACCTGCGGGGGCAACTCACCTCTGCTCAAGGACAATTGGCACAAGCCGAGGCGAATTTGCAAAAAGCGATCGCAGGTAATCGCCCTCAAGATATTGCTCAAGCTCAAGGAGTATTAGACGAAGCCGAGGCGAATCTGCAAAAAGTACAAGCAGGTAATCGCTCTCAAGATATAGCCCAAGCACAAGCACGCTTGCAAAGCGCTCAAGCCGCCCTTCGGAAAGCAGAAGATGATTTTGTTCGTAATCAGCAACTTTACAATGCAGGCGGTATTTCCCTTCAGACTCTTAACCAAAACCGTGCCAATCGTGACAGCGCTCAAGCTAACGTCAATGAAGCACAGCAAGCACTCGCTCTGCAAAAAGCCGGATCACGCCCAGAAGATATTGAGCAAGCACAAGCTGTAGTGAAGCAGAGACAGCAAGCTTTGGCACTCCTGAAAGCCGGAACACGCCAAGAAGATATTGACGCAGCCCGCGCCCAAGTAACATCTGCTCGCGGCTCGCTGCAAAACATCCAAGCCCAAATCAATGACACGATCATTCGCGCCCCTTTTGATAGTGTGGTAACAAAAAAGTTTGCTGATCCCGGCGCTTTCGTCACACCCACAACCGCCAGTAGTGAAGTAGCTTCTTCTTCTTCTTCTTCAATCTTGTCTCTAGCTTCCACAAATGAAGTTGTCGCAAATTTAGCAGAAACAAATATTTCTAAAATCCGCCTTGGTCAAAAAGTCTCGATTAAAGCAGATGCCTACCCAGGAAAAACCTTTGAAGGTAAAGTGAGCCAAATCGCTGCCCAAGCAATAGTAGAGCAAAACGTCACCAGTTTTGAAGTGAGAGTATCACTTTTAGACCCTCAAAGGCTACTGCGGTCTGGGATGAATGTGGAAGTAGATTTTCAAGTCGGTAAAGTTGAAAATGTTCTAGTAGTGCCAACGGCCTCAGTGGTGCGTCAAGAAAATGCCACAGGCGTGTTTGTGGCTGGAGCAGATAACAAACCTGTGTTTACTCCCATCGACACTGGCGTTACCGCGAATAACTTTACCGAAATTAAGTCTGGATTGACAGGAGACGAGAGAGTATTGCTCAGTTTCCCACCAGGGTCACGTCCGCAATCAACACCACGAGGAGGAGTTTTTCCTGGTCTGGGAGGAGGAGGTCGTTCAGGCGGTGGTGGTCGTTCTCAAGGCAGTGGTTCTCCTTAAAGTTAGTTTTAAATCAATATGCTTGGGTTAAGGCTTAGGAGACTTCCAAATTAAAAAACATTCAAAAATCCTCTCTCTTCTTCATCTCTCTGTGCCCTCTGCGCCTCTGTGGTTCGTTTTCTCGGATAATTTATTTCTTGGAAATCCCTAACTCTTTGTCAAAGTCAATTTTTTTAACGAACCGCAAAGGACGCAAAGGACGCAAAGGAAGAGAAGGAAGAAATGCTTAACTCAACTGTATTGAGTTTTAAATAAAACCTTATGTTTAAGATATTTAAGGGCTTTTACAAAGCTAAGAATACCGGGACAGTGCCGTTGCTGGAAGTCTTGACAATGGCGGCAGAGACTCTGTGGAGTAACAAATTACGCACAGGTTTAACTATGTTGGGTGTGATTATTGGGATTTCTTCAGTTATTGCCATTACTTCTGTCGGTCAGGGAGTACAAAAGGGGGTTGAGCAACAGATACAAGCATTGGGTACAGATGTCATCCAAATTTTGGCAGGTGCAGCAAGAAGCGGGAATGTCCGACAAGGTGTAGGTTCTAGTAGCACGTTGACTTTGGAAGATGCTAAGGCGATCGCTACACAAGCACCATCAGCACAGATGGTTTCTGCTTATCTCCAACGCAATGCTCAAGTTGTATATGCAGGACAGAACACCTCAACAACTATTTATGGAACAGATTTGAATTACCCAGAAGTCAGAAATACCCACCCCCAGCAAGGGAGATATTTTACTCAGGAAGAACTAGATACTGCCGCACAGGTTGCTATTCTTGGCCCCACAGTCCAAAACACGCTCTTTGGACAGGGTGTAAATCCCATCGGCAAGAGAATTCGGATTCAGGGAGAGGCTTATGAAGTAATTGGGGTGATGGAGCCTAAAGGTTCTCAGGGGCCGATGGATCGAGATGACCAGATTTTCATCCCTCTGATTACTATGTCGAAGAGACTGGTGGGAAACAATGCCCTGGTAGGCGTTTCTGTAAATGGAATTTTAGTCAAAGGTGCCAATCAGGAGCAGTTAGAAGCGGCTCAGTTTCAAGTCACCAATCTTTTACGGCTACGTCACAATATTTATCCGCCCCAAGCCGATGATTTTCGGTTGACTAATCAAGCTGATATTGTTAGCACCTTCACTAATGTTGTGGGTTTATTTACAATCATGGTGGTAGCGATCGCGGGAATTTCTCTGGTCGTCGGCGGCATTGGTATTGCTAACATTATGCTAGTTTCTGTGGTCGAGCGGACGCGAGAAATCGGGATTCGCAAAGCCGTAGGAGCGACTAATTCAGCCATTCTCAATCAATTTTTAGCCGAAGCCATCGTGATTTCTATTGTCGGCGGATGTATTGGGATAGCGACTGGCATTTTATTAGCCTTTGTAGCTGCAAATATATTCAAATTTCCGTTTGTAATTTCTTTATTGTCGATCATTGCTGGTTTTGGACTCTCGTTAACTGTTGGCTTAATCGCTGGGGTAATTCCAGCACGCAACGCATCAAAATTAGATCCAATAACTGCTTTAAGAAGCTACTAAATAATTCGTAATTCCAAACTCCAAACTCCTAACTCCAAACTCCTAACTCCAAACTCCTAACTCCAAACTCCTAACTTTCTTTGTTCGGTTGCCTCCAGCAGCTTGACGCTGGCATATATAGCATCAATATAAGGTGTGGGAATTTGAGTGAGTTTTCCCAATTCTGCCACCGCGCCAACAATAGCGTCTATCTCCATAGCGCGTCCGGCTTCAATATCTTGTAGCATCGAGGTTTTGTGGGCACCAACGTTTTCTGCCCCATTAATTCGCTCCTCCAAAGTGATGCCAAACTTTATACCCAAATTTTCTGCGATCGCTTGAGTTTCAGTCATCATTTGCCGCGCTAGTTCACGGGTGAGGGGATAGCGACAAATATCCTCTAAGGTAGCACCAGTTAAGGCACTGATGGGATTAAACGCCACATTCCCCCACAACTTGACCCAAATTTCCGTGCGAATTTGATTGCGGATTGGTGCTTTGAATCCTGCCTGTTTTAAAGCCTCTGCTAATAATTGGATGCGTTCGGTTTTAGTACCGTCGATTTCACCGAGAGTAAAGCGATCGCCTTCAATATGTTTAATTACACCTGGTTCAATTATCTCAGTTGCCGGGTAAACCACACAACCGATGGCGCGTTGGGCACCGATACTAGCTTCAATAATCCCATCTGGGTCAACAGATTGAATTCGCGTACCTTCATACTCACCGCCGTGCTGACGAAAGTACCACCAAGGAACGCCATTTTGGGCTGTCACCACTATGGTGTGAGCATCATATAGTGCAGGTAGAAAAGGGGCGATCGCAGGTACACTGTGAGCCTTCACAGTTAAAATTACTACATCTTGTGTTCCCGCTTCCTGGATATCGCTAGTTGCCAAAGATGGAGTAGCAATTTGGCTATAACCGTCTGCCATCAACAACTTTAGCCCATTTTTTTGAATTGCTTCCAAATGAGAACCACGAGCAATCAGCGTCACTGCTTCACCAGCCAGTGCTAATTTTGCCCCTAAATATCCACCAATGGCACCCGCACCAACAATACAGATTTTCATTGACTGCTGTACTAAGCTTGAACTTCGCCCGCATTTGTTACAACTTCTGACAATTCAGGTTATGTGGAAAAGTCTACCAAAAACCTAACCCCCTAACCCCCAACTCGTGGCGGGAAGGGGGAAATTCAAAGTCTCTCTCCTTAAAGGAAGAGAGATTTAGAGAGAGGTCTTCCAAATGCCGTGAAAAGTCAGGTTACAACTTGCGCGATCGCACAATTTTTCTCACCTTACCATCGCTCTTAGAGGTTACATAAATTTCTCCCTGTTCGTCTACCCCAAGCCTGACATCAGAACGTTTACTACCAACTATTTCTAGAAAAGAAGTTTCTTTTTGACCATCAAAAAGTCTAAGTTGTTTAATCTTTGCTTGTTTCCCATTAACAAGTTTATCCACAGGTACATGAAAAAAGCGTCCATCGTTGCCAAAATCAGCAAAAATATACTGACCGACTAATTCTGGAATGGCTTTACCTCTATAAACATAACCGTCGGCGATCGCAACTGAATAAGAACCCTGCCAATCAGCAGGTTTATCATGGTCATATTGAGCAACCGGATATGTGTAACCATATTTGGCATCATCTTTAGGTAAAGGAAATAGAGCATTTTCATTCTTTTCATCTATCACCCACGTTCCCTCACGATTCCCCCATCCGTAATTAGCACCTTTGCTCCCAAGATTTATTTCTTCAATCAAAGCTTGACCGATATCAACAATTAACATTTTGCCTTCGCCACCTCTATCCCAACTAAAACGATGGGGATTACGTAACCCATAAGCCCAAATTTCCCCTAAAGTTTTGGGATTGTTATCCAAAGCAAAAGGATTATCTTCAGGGATGCCGTACTTGGTGTTAGCGCTGTTGTTACCAAAAGGATCTATACGCAGAATTTTTCCTAGAGGTACACTCAGGTCTTGTCCATTATCTAGAGGATCTGTATTGCTGACAGGAAAGCCATCACTTCCTCCGTCTGCTATAGCAATGTACAACATTCCATAATCAACATCTCCAGGTTTAGTATTAGGATTAAAGCCTAATTGCCCGACATTATGGTCTGCATATGGCTGTTCAATCCGGAGAATTTCTCGAAAATTTCCCGAAAAAATATTAGAAGCAGGATTAGTAGTTTTCCATTCTAGAACTACGTCATGGTGAGAACTTTGGATGATGTTACCTGCCCGATCAATAATTGTTTTAGTTACAGGAAAATCAGGAAGGGAGTTATTTTTTTCTTCGCTGTGTACAGTATAAAAAATTCCATTTTGGCGAAATTCTGGATGGAAGGCAAAATAAGAAAAACCTTGTTGATTGGTTTTATTCCTAAAAGCTAAGATTAATGCCTTTAAATCCAAGTAAACTGAGGCTTGATTATTATTAATTACATAGAGTTTGCCACGCATATCATTGACGAATAACCTACCGCTACCATCACCTGCATTGGCTAACAGATTCAATCTAGCAATTCCCTCTTTCTTTGGCTCTATAAGGCTTTTGGGTATTTGCACCACTTCTTGTAGACCTACGGAAAGCTGGGATTTTTTAATCTTTTCAACAATCGGATTTGTAATTTGAGCCGAAGAAATATTAGAAAACACCAAGTTGAAAAACAAGGCTATACAGATACCAATTAAAATGTATGATTTCTTCATGATTCAGTCATAAATAGCTTTGAGTTTATCCAATCTCGGCTGATCTTATTAATAAAATAAAATTAGCCTCAATTCCCATAATTATGGAATTCCTTACAACCTGAGTCCGATCTAAGCCAATACGGTTCGGTTAACCAAAAATCTCAATTTTTAGAATCCTAAAAGGTTGATGATTCGGTTCTACTCCCTTCCAGCCGAAAGATTATCTATTCTGTATTACATCAAAATACATAAATAAACATTACTCGTTTTCTACCCAGGGAGGTGGGGTTGACAATCTAGGTAATTATTGTACTACGCTATTCTTATAAGCATACTACATTGATCGATAATTTTCTAGCGGGAAGGGAGTAGTTTTGAGAATAATGTCAATAGACATCTGGTGAAATTAAATATGCGTTACCCAGAACCTTTGTAGAGACGTAGCACTGCTACGTCTCTATATTCGCCGAAAGTACGAGATTCGGTGGTTACGCACCTGTCTATCAAGCAATACACTTGGGTTAAGCATTTCTTTCTTCTCTCTGTGTCCTCTCCCCCTTCCCTAGTAGGGAAGGGGGCTGGGGGGTTAGGTTTCGTGTTACCTTTTCCACATGACCTGAATTGTCAGCTCTTAGAGAAGGCAGTTCGTTAAAAAATTGATTTTGTAACAGAGTTTTAGCCTTAACCCAAGCGTATTGGTCTATCAAGGGTTTTCAGCCAGTCATCTTATAATAATTCAATCTTAGCAACGATTAAATAGCCATGCTAAAGCAGCATCAATATTACTAACCTGCGCCCCTGGCGGTATGGCTGGACGATTTATCATCACAACCTTCACGCCCAGTTCTCGCGCTGCGATAATCTTAGGCTTTGTAGCATCGCCACCGCTATTTTTACTCACAATGGTATCAATCTTGTTGTGAATCAGGATTTGCCTTTCATTATTAAGGGTAAAGGGCCCGCGATCGCACAATAGGATCCCCGGTGGCACTAAAGCATCATCGGTAGGAGGGTCAATCATCCGCATCACAAACCAAATTTCCTCTAGGTGAGCAAAAGCGGCGAGTTCTTGCCTACCAACGGTCAAAAACACGCGCTGTGCCTGGTTTGCTACAGATGCGGCTGCGGCTTGAACGCTGTCAACTTCAATCCAGCGATCGCCACTGACTTTTTCCCAAGGCGGACGAATTAACATTAAACGTGGTATTCCAACTTCCGTTGCAGCATCTGCCGCATTGAAGGAAATCTGAGTAGCAAAAGGATGGGTTGCATCAATTAATAAGTCGATTTCCATGACTCGTAGATAGCTAGCCAATCCAGCCACACCACCGAAGCCTCCAACCCGCACTTCGCCCAAAGGTATTGACGGTTCACGGGTGCGGCCAGCTAGGGACGTGATTACTTCTAACCCTTGGATAGTGGTAACTTTAGCAGCTAGTTCTGCTGCATCACCCGTCCCCCCCAGAATCAAAACGCGCATCATGAAGATAAAGGTGGAATCTTTGCTAAAATGCCCTTCTTCATTGCTTCTGGACGCTCTGACCAAGGCAGCAAACCATCTGCTTTGCCATAGTATTGACTAGCACATTGCAGTACCGCAGAGGCACTACCATCAACGGCTAAATCACCGAATAAATATGTTAATTTGCCTTTGGCAGCAAAGGCGACTACACAAGAATGATTACAAGCACTCATGCATTCAACTTCTTGAATTGCGAATTGATCTCGTAACTCCCAATCCTGTGCAAGCTGCTGAAGTTGCTGTAAAAGTTTTTCACCACCACTTTCACCTAAGGGTTTTCCATTTTGCCAAACGCTGGCACAGGTTTTACAAACAAATAAAGTATGTTCAGCAATACCCAAGGGACTGGTTGGCAAAATATTTACAGTCGTAGTCATCTGTACCTCGCAGATATGTGGAAATGATCAATTTATTTCGGCGGGCATCCTGACTCACTCAATTTGCGATTTTCGATTACTTAGTTCGTTAATCTCAAATTGGTTCACGGTTGCTCCCAAGGGCCGGATTTGCACCGAACTTTAAGAGTTACCTCTGGTAGCTGACTTCCACCAGAACCGAATAACCTTATTGATCATACACTACGGTCATCTGAAAATACGAAATGTTGTGCGATCGCAACTGCCGAGATCCGCGATTTTTGGTAAATAAAAGGGTTAGGATTTACGCAACTGGCATATTATTTGGAGTTTGTAGTCAGGACTTTAGTCCTCGAAATCAGGGCTGAAGCCCTGACTACAAACTAAAAGCTTTTATTTTTTGTCACACTTGCGTAAGAGGTTGTTTGAAAAGTCCTCTTGTTGGTAAAAAAACATTTTAGATCCCCCTAAATCCATGCCACTTGCTCATGGGGTTGCTAGAGATACGAAACAACAAGCTTTGCGTCAACCATCAAACTGGACGACAAGCAGACAAAATACTGTGCATATTCACTACTTCTCCAATGACTGCGATCGCAGGCGCACCAAATCCAGTTTGCTCTACCTGTTTGACAATTGTCTCTAATGTCCCAATCAATTCTTCTTGTTCTGGCCGCGTACCCCAGCGCACTAAAGCAATGGGCGTTTCTAAACTCAACCCAGCTGCAATTAACTGTTCGACAATATAAGGCAGATTGTGAATTCCCATATAAATTACAATGGTTTGGGAACCGTGAGCGATCGCACTCCAATTCACTCTCGGTTTATACGTAGCATTAGCTTCATGACCAGTTACAAAAGTCACTGAGGAACTATATAGCCGATGAGTTAAAGGAATACCTGCGTAGGCTGCTGCTGCAATCCCCGATGTGATACCTGGCACAACTTCTGTTGATATTCCAGCTTTGACTAACTCTGTCATCTCTTCGCCACCGCGACCAAAAATAAACGGGTCGCCACCCTTTAGCCGCACTACAATTGGATGATCCTGCGCTTTATCAATCAACAATTGAGTTGTTTCTTCTTGCAACAGCGAATGTCTCCCCGCACGCTTACCAGCATTAATTTGCTCTGCTTGGGGATTAATCATTGCCAGAATTGCCGGACTCACCAAGGCATCATAGATCACTACATCTGCACATTCCAACAAACCTTTCGCCTTCAGGGTTATTAGTCCTGGATCACCTGGCCCCGCACCTACTAAATAAACCTTTCCCAAATACTTGTTATCCTGTTTTTCTCTGCGGCTCATCTATCTGTTAAATCCCAAATTAGCTCGACTAATTCTGCACTTGCTCCCAATGGCTGCGCCAATTGAAAATTCACCGCAGAAAATTGTAATTTTAGCTCCTCTATTGAGGCAGCGATCGCATCAGTTATTCCACCAGCGAATAAAAAGTATGGGAAGATAGCAATTTCTTTATAACCAGCAGCTACCAACTCTTTTACGCGTGATTCTAAACTCAAAGGATTAGCCCAATAAGCACTCACCATTCCCAAACTCGCCGCCATTGCTTCCACAGGTTCTTGAGAAAGAGGGCGACGGCTACCATGAGCTAATAGAATCCATGCTTCTGCTTTAATAGCAGCTATTTGCTTTGCCAGCAATTTCTCTAATTTGGGGTGAGAGCCTAAATGTGGTTGCAACTCAATCATGATATCTTGACCAAGAGTGTGCTGTGCTAGTGCTACTTCGGCTGGAATATCTGACATTACGTGGACTCCCGGTAGCAGAAATAACGGTAAAATTTGGAGGTAATTCTCGTTTTCAGACACTTTGCGTAGGCGTAGCCCGCCGCACACATCACCAAAAGCGCTCTGAGCAAATTCAACAATTTGCTCGTGTAAAGGCTGAGGATTCATTTCTAAAGCAGCGATACCAACCAGATGTTCGCTATTTGATGAGTTCTGGTTTTTCGGCAATTTTTTACATACCAGCTTTGCTAGTTGCTGCATAGCAATTTCTGGGCGGCGATCGCGACTTCCGTGAGACACTAGCAGATAGGCAGATGACATCGGCAAAGCTTGAACTCTTGGTTACTAATTCTCATATCTTACTTAAGATTTCAATTGATGATGGATCAAAAAATGTCTTAGAGGATGTTTTAAAAGTATTTGACTGTGATTTTAGGCACTTGTTGATCCCCCCTAACCCCCTTCTCGTTTCGGGAAGGGGGAAAATTCAAAGTCTCTCTCCTTAAAGGAAGAGAGATTTAGAGAGAGGTTTTCCACATACCGTGAAAAGTCGGCTTTCCAAATGACCTGAATTGTCAAGTCTTACTTCAGGTCATGTAAATTGATTTTTTATTGTTTGTCAGAAATTCGGGATAAAAGAGGACATCCGCGACTTTGAGCGGATGCACTGGCGGACAACAGGACATGGTTAAGCTAAAAAACATCTAAATTGCATAACCAGATTCAATCAAACTCTTGTGGGGTGGGCAACATGAGCGCCCTAGTTACGCAATTTAAATGTGGAACAGCTTACTGGGATAGGGTGCTGAGTAAGGAAATCTGGGGATAGAGGAATTAAGCGACACCGAACAGTCCGCCGACTTACTTAGCTCTTTTAGAGGTTGTTTTAAAAGTCATAAAGTATACTAGACATCTCCCAAGTTTAAATTGATGGGTAGGCAAGTTCTTCGTAAGGGAGCATCCCAAATGTGCAAAAACTTTGATAGCCCTAACCCCTTGTCCCAAACATGAGAGAGGGGGAACTAGAATTTTTATTTGGAAGTCCCTTAGACTCAGAATTCATTCTGAGGCGGGCTAGATGAGAATGAAATAGCCCTGGTACTAAGTAAGTTGGCGCGAAAAAACATAAATATGTTACGAAACGTAAATAAGCTTAAAACCCTTGTAAATGACGAAGGACAAATGACAAATGACAGCCTTAGTCAGTTAGCTTTAATTGCGCCGACCTACTTAGAAACCCCGTTTCCATTCTTTCAAAGCTGGGGTATGGGTGCAGGAACGTCAATTTTATGAGGAGTAAAGCTGTGAAATTGTTTTGGAATACAAGTTTTTACGGAATTTTTTGGCTCTGGAACCTGACATTTTTAATGTTAGTTTATGTGGGGATATTACCATACGTAGGTGTGCCATTATTTCAGGCAACCTTAACAGGTGATATCCCAACTGAGTTTTCCTTGACTCTAGTTACTTTAATTGCCATTCCCACAATTTCCAGTATTATCGGTGGCTGGAGGTTTATTAAACAACCTTTACAACTAATTCGCCTATTTTATGGTGTAGAAGCACCGCTATTTGTGTTGTGTTTGTTGCGGTTATTTGTGATTCGAGAACTAACATCAGCTAGTAGCCAAATTCTCATAACAACGGGCATATGTATAGCTGCTTTTGCTGGACAATTATTTTGGGGTTATGCTGACCGACGCAAAAGTGGTTTGCAATGGGTACAAATGTTAGCCCATACATTAATGCTGGTATTTGGCATTTATGCGGGCGCGGTGTTGTTATTTTATGCCTTGCCATTAGCAGTATTTCTGTTGCAAGAATTCATCAAATTTGCATGGGTAAAATCATTATGGGATGTACTATATCACTCAGCTTTTGTGGGCGGGTTATTACTGATTGTCACTTGGCTAGCTATTCTTGGTTTTAGTGCCACATTGTTTATTGCTATGCCATCAGCATTAACAGCAATGTATGTCCATTCGGGAGCAAAAATTTTAAGAGCTTTTGCTTTAGAACATGGTAAAAATAAAACATTTGCTGGTGCTGGTGCAGTTGTTGTGGCCTTTGCAGTTACTTTTGTATCTTTACAACAACAACCCCAAGTATTAGCTTTTTCACTCTTAGCTAATACACCTAAAAATGATCGCGATCGCCAAACCCTCGTAGGCAAGTCAGAACAAATCCGTACAGGATTAGTTAATGCTTATTTATCTTCTTACCGTTACTTGAGCAGCAAGGAAGAAAATAACCACATCAGCGCTATGTATCGTCATGTATTAGGCTTAGATAAATCGGCTGCTGATGGATTGCAAGCAACTTATAACTTTCTGATGTCGCCATTTTTATATAATGGTGATGAGAAAGATTCTGCCAAGGCAGAGAAACTTTATGCCGATTTTTTTGATACACCTCTACAAAAAGCAGAAAAAACAGCAGTTAGTCACGCAGTACAATCTACTTTTAACGAACAAGAAGTTAAAGCAGGTTTATTAAATATCAACGAAAAAAAAGTTTTATTGTTATCACAACAAGTCACAGTTCAAGAACATGGTGATTGGGCTGATGTGGAATTGTACGAAGTTTATAAAAATCAAACACGAGAAGTCCAGGAAGTTTTTTACTCCTTTTCTTTGCCAGAAAGCGCTGTAATTACTGGCTTATGGTTGGGAGATACTAATAAATTAGACCAACGTTTTCCTTTTGTTGTCTCTAGTCGCGGTGCTGCCCAGAAAGTTTATAATTCTCAAGTTAGACGTTCACGACCTATAGATCCAGCTTTGTTGGAACAAGTAGGGCCGAGACATTATCGCTTACGGGCTTTTCCTATTCCTCCTAACAATGTACAACAAATAGAAGGGCAACCACCACTTCCCACAGAAATGCACCTATGGTTAAGTTACAAAGTGCTGGGACAAGACTTGGGTTGGGAAATGCCCGATTTAGGGGAAAGACGTAATATATTCTGGACTAATCAAACCAAGCGTATCCGCAACGGTAAAGAAATCAGTTTGAAAAACGATGCTTGGTTAGAAGAATTCATCCCAGCGAGTGGAAAAATTCAGCCTGTATTGCATGAAGTCAATTTAGAGGAAGGCTACAAAATATTAGCTAAACCTTTATCTCGTCAAGATTATACCTTACCCAAAAACCAGCGAGTTGCTGTAGTTCTCGATACCTCTCGTAGCATGGGGGAACATATTAAAGAATTGGTGCAAACATTATCATGGTTGAAAAAACACGGCTTTGCAGATAATGATTTGACAAACAACGATGCAGATTTATATATCAGTGTAACTCCTGGAGTGACACCCAAACGGTTAGATGATCTCCAGCAATTCCAACCGGAAAAAGTCACCTTTTACGGCACAATTCAGCCCCAAGAAATGCTGACGCAGTTTAATAACTTGCGTGGAGATACAGCTTATGATGTCGTTTTGCTGTTGAGTGATGAAGGTAGTTATGAATTGTCGAAGAACAAGAAAACCGTCCCCGAAACGCCTGCACCTTTGTGGATGGTACATCTAGGTGGATTACCTGGGGCTTATAACGATGGCATCATTAAATCATTACAAGATAGTGGTGGTGGAGTTGGTGTTGATATTTCGGAGGTGCTGCAACGAATTGCTACTAAATCAGTTTTAAGTGACTCTGTTGTAAGTGTTGTTAATGGTTATGCTTGGTATCTGCAAACATTAGATACAGCAATTGCAACTAATAACCAACAAGATGATTTATTGCCATTAGCGGCCAGACAATTAATTTTAGGTTTGAGTAAAAAAATTAAGTTAGACAACCTCAAAGGTTTGGATGCGATTCACGCTGTAGCCAAAAAGTACAAGATTGTCAGCCCTTATTCTTCGATGTTGGTATTAGTTAACGATGAACAAAGACAGTTACTCAAAGAAGCAGAAGCCCAAAGCGATCGCTTTGACCGGAAAGTTGAGAATGGTAAGGAAAATCTCTCTAAACCCATTAATCCCTTGAAAGTTAGCGTCCCGGAAGCATCAGGGGGATGGCTTTTAGGTGTGAGTGCGATCGCCCTATTCATCTTTGTGAAGCGTCAGCGTTAATTAGACATCTCCAAAAATGTAGAGACGTAGCACTGCTACGTCTCTACAAGGGTTCTGGGTAACGCATATTTAATTTCACCAGATGTCTATTACACAACGAAATGGATATGATGAAAAGTAGGAAAAAATGAAATGACTTTAGTAAAAGAAAAGGAACGTGTAAAAATTTTGTGGAAGTTGGACGACAGCAATGCAATATTCTCTCGCTGCTACGGGTCATAATTTTGCTAAGAATGATCAAGTAGCTAACCCGTCGTCAACAAAAACCATTATGACTACTACTGTACCATCAGTGAATGCTGTAACTGACATTGAGACTCGCAAAGCCGACCACCTACGTGTCTGCTTAGAAGAAGATGTCCAGTTTCAGCACGTAACTAGTGGATTTGAGTGCTATCGCTTTACTCATGATTGTCTGCCTGAAATCAACCGCAGTGAGATTAATGTGCAAACAACCTTCTTGGGCAAAAATCTCGGCGCTCCCCTGCTAATTTCTTCCATGACAGGGGGAACCGAATTGGCGCAGCTAGTTAACACTCGTTTAGCAACTGTTGCTCAACGCTACCGATTAGCAATGGGAGTTGGTTCCCAACGAATTGTCATTGAACAGCCTCATTTAGCCTCTACCTTTGCCGTGCGCTCCTTTGCTCCTGACATTCTGTTGTTAGCAAACTTAGGGGCTGTGCAACTAAATTATGGATGTGGGCTTGATGATTGTTTGCACCTTGTAAATTCCTTGGAAGCTGATGCGCTGATTTTGCATTTGAACCCTCTGCAAGAGTGTGTGCAATCACGGGGGGATACAAATTTTCGGGGACTATTGAGTAAAATTACCCAGCTTTGTCAGCAACTACCCATTCCCGTTGTTGTCAAAGAAGTGGGAAATGGCATTTCTGCGGCGATCGCACAAAAGTTAATTGATGCAGGGGTTTCAGCCATTGATGTGGCTGGAGCAGGGGGAACTTCTTGGGCAAAAGTGGAAAGCCAACGCGCTGCACACAATAAGCAGCGCCGTTTGGGACAAACTTTTGCTGATTGGGGTTTACCAACCGCAGAGTGTGTCAACTCCATCAGGGCCATACCTTCGACAATTCCCTTGATTGCTTCTGGCGGGTTAATCAACGGATTGGATGTCGCCAAAGCGATCGCTTTAGGAGCCGATTTAGCAGGTTTAGCCCGACCTTTTTTAGAAGCCGCCGTCAAATCGGAAGTTGCCGTTGATGAGTTGGTTGAAGTTCTGATTGCTGAACTTGAAACAGCTTTATTTTGTACTGGCAATACCAACTTAGCAGAACTAAGAAGTTCTGGAGCATTGCAACGGATTTAAATGAGTCGCAAACATAACATGACTCCAATCAACCCAGACAAAACGCCCTCCACACTCAGGGCATAATTGCGATCGCGAGGGGTTTGGGGAGAGGTCTGCCGACTTGTGTATACACGCCCGAAGAGCGGCGAGGGGTTGGGGGTGGGGTTCTTGGGGCTTAGTAAGTAATCAACCGCACATGATATTAGATGCGCGACAGCTTATTATTGCCAATTTCCGACTAAAACATAAGGTGCCCAATAATAAGGATGAGGTGGTAAATTCTGCAACTCCTGAAAAGGTGGATTCAGCTTCAAAGATTCTAACAGCGATAGTTGAGCGTTCTTGAGAGCATCTGCTTGTTTCCCTCCTGGCTTTTTCAGGTCTTGATAAAATTCACCCATAAATTGGGCGGTAGAAGCATCCCCTACAGGCCAGAGAGTGGCAAGGGTACTGCGTGCCCCGGAACGGACAGCCATTCCTGCCAAGCCTAAGACGGCTCGTTCATCGCCAGTGGCAGTTTCACAGGCACTCAGCACCAGTAATTCTATGGGTGTGCCTGGTTCTCTTAGCAAAGCACTCAACTCTTTAATACTGATACTTTCCCCATCCCCTGTAATAATAAAATTCTTCAAAGGATTAGAACTAAATAGCCCATGAGTGGCTAGATGGATCACAGGGAAATTTGATTTCAATTGTTTTTGAATAGTTTTGACCGTAAACTCTTGATTGAGCAGCTTTTGGGAAGCAGGAAAAGTTTGTTTAATTTGGTCTAATTCCTTGGGAACATTAACCAGTGCAGCAAAAAATTCTCCTTGTATCTTAATTTCCTCGCTAACTCCAGCAGCTAAGACCTTAAGTTGTTTCCTTTCCAATTGTTTAGGAGCGAGCAGTTGTAGGCTCGGAGCCAAGGCAAGGCTATATTTTTCAATGAGATAATTTTGTCCATCGTAGAGCGCAGCTATTGGTACTCTCTGCAATCTCCCATTTAGTACAAAAACTAAACTTTTGATTTGCTTAGGATCTAGCTGTATCTCGAAAGGTTTAATTAGCCAGTTATAAACTTCTGTAAAAATTGGTAAAAGCGTCTGAAGATTTTCCTTTAATTCTTTGGGATTGGGGTTAGAAGTTGAGAGAATATTTCGTGCCGAGTTATTGATACTAACGTTGTCTAAATTATCGTAAAGCCGATCTAGAGTCTCATTAACTTCCTTTTCACTGATCGGAATTACTACTTCCTGCAAGGGTTTTCCCGACACTGAAAGGATGACTTCTAAGCGATCTGGCAAAACAATCGGATAAATTACAGCTGCATTGGAATCAATATTATCAATTTGCAACGCGACATTTGCTGTTTCAGAACAGGGGTCTTGGAAAAAGTTATCCAGTTCTGCTAATTGCAGAGATTCTATCACCTGGCGGGCAAATTCTAGACGTTTTTGAGAGTTTTTAGTTTCCGACTTTTCCTGCTTAATGGTAGGATTAGACACTATTAGCGAAGTTAATTCGTTGTCACTCAACTTTGACTTCAAGAGCAAATCTGCTAATTCTAGATAGACAGGTTTGACTTCTTGGAGAAAGTCAAACTGGACATCTTGATTGTTGGCGTTTAAATCGCTGCGTAGGGATTGCAAAGTATTAAAGGCGGCGGTGTAAGCTGCGATCGCTCCTTTGATATCTCCCTGTTTCCGCAGTAAACTTCCCAACTGAGATTGCCAAAGATAAGTAATTTCCCTAGCATCACCACTGATATTTTGTTCTTGAGCTAACATCAGTGCTTGCTGAGTCAGTTTGGTTGCCTGATTTAACTGCCCTTGTTTGTGGTAAAGTTTGCCCAAATACCCTAGAGCGTAGGTTTGGATTCGTCTATCCTGTAGAGACCGTGACTGTTGTAGTGCATTCTTTAATAAAGGTTCAACATGATTTATTTGTCCACTTTGCATCAAAGAATCAGCAAAGTTAATCTGGGCATAGATGGCAGCACGACTGGGAGTAAGAGTGGCTAGCTTAGGTAAAATTTGATTTTGCAATGCTTGAGCATCTTGACTCAACTGCAACTCCAACCCAGAGGCAAAATCTTTTGCCCGTTGAATTAATTTAGATTCAGACAATCTCGACCAAGAAGCAATCCGGCGTTGCGTTTGTTCACCCCACCATCTTTGCATCTCCAGTAATAGCTGGAAGTGATTAAGTTGTGCCTGAATTTTCGGCATTGGTGGCGCTGATGCTACCTTTGCTGCTTGGATATAGTAATTAATAGCTTGATTGTAAGGCGCTAGAGCATCCAAGAAAGATTTAGCATCAATAATTTCTGTAACTGCATCATAGTCCCAGCGATCGCGGATTTGGTTGCCTAAGAGCCGTTCGGTGTTGCCTAAACTCAGTAGCACTGAGCTTTTTTCCGGCGATTCCGCAATTGATGACAGACTTAACTGCAAGATTTCTTGCGACTTTTGTAATAACCCTTGTTTGCGTAAGACATCACCGAGGCTGTGCAAGCCTATGGCTTCAGTTAAGGTCAGGGAAGCACCCTTTTGAGTCAAGGTTTGGTAGAGTTGCTCAATTTCGGTTTGGCTACAGTTGGGGTTTTTGGTCGCAAAAGCTTCGAGTAAAGCATTGCAAGCTTTGGGATACAATCCTAAATCTTGCAAAGCCTGGGATTTGTTGATCAGACTCTTAGTCCTTCCCTGGCGATCGCCGATTTTTTGATAAGCCTCAGCCGCCGCTTGCCATAACTTGGCTGCTGCTTCTAATTCTCCAGCATTATACCGTTGTTCACCTTCCCTTGCTAATGCCAAAGGAGTAGCATTCGTATGTATGGGAAAATTTGACCAAGCTGGCATAGTGAAACTAGATAACAGTCCCAATAACGCTGAAAGGATCAAGATTAATAGACGACGGTACTTTTTAGAAATCATACAATTTGGGATTTGAGATTTTAGATTTATTCTCGCGTTTAAAGAAAGCTTGGTCTGAGAAGATGTTTGAAAAGTATTGGGCGAATAGAATTCGCTACTACACAAACTCTCGTCCACCTCCGTGGAAATCATGAAAATTAAAGGTTTTTAACCCAGGTCGGTGGGTGAGAGTTTGTGTAGCCGCACCTGTGCCAGGGCTAGTAATAAATTAGACTTTTCAAACATCCTCTAAGAGTAATACGCTTGGCTTTGTGGATAATTGTAGGTTGGGTTGAACTTTAGTGTTACCCAACAAATGCCCGTTGTAGGTTGGGTTTCGTTCCTCAACCCAACCTACGCAAATTTATTTTTACGGCTTAACCCAACCGTATTGAAACCAAGTATATTACGAAACGTAAATAAGCTTAAAACCCTTACTAATGAGCAATGACAAAGGACAAATGACAGCCTTAGCCAGTTAGCTTTAATTGTGCCGACTTACTTATATTCCATTTGAAAATACACACCGTTTTCTTGCCATGTGTCCTTGCTATTATCAATATTTATTAAAGGAATACCCCAATCTAGGCGGGCTGTGAATCTATCCCCCATTTGCCAAAGTAGTCCTAACCCTGAGCCTACTAGGGTATTAGGGTCGGGATTTTTGCTATCTGCGTTCCAGACAGTACCAAAATCGATAAATGGTGTAACCTGTAAAGTCCCTTGCAGTTCTGGGAAACGGGCGACGGGTAGTCGCAATTCTGCGGAAGCAAAAATGCCATTATCACTGAGAAAAACATCTTGGCGATAACCCCGCACTGTTCCCTGACCTCCCAGACTAAACTGCTGGATGGAAAGCAGAGAGCTACTGGTCAATTGCACATTAGAACGCAACAACAAAGTAGGAGCGATCGCAGTTTGTCCTTTTGGCTGACCGAGGAGGCGCAAATAGATCAGTTGTCCCCGCCAAAGAAAATATCGGCTATCTGGTTCGCTGTTATTAATCGTGGCATTAAAAGCTCCAATCCCCAGATTAAACTCCGAACGAGCAGCTAAGACTTCTTGACGACTCCTCTGTAGCCAATCTTGGGCGAAACTCAATTCCGATATCCGCGTTTCTCCTTGATTATCAGCCCCAGGAAACAGGGGAAAATCCACTCCTTGAATCGAAGAAGTACTTACCCGCCTAGCTGCGGTTAAACTCAACGTGAGTTCTTGGCTGACTTCTGGAGTGGCTTTTTGCAGAACTGGCTGACGAAAAGATAATTCCAACTCACGAGAATTTACTTCGATATCCAAATCATTAAAAGGAGGTTCAATAATTTGATTGTTAGTAATCCGATAGTTGAAGCCAATAGTGCCATTGCGGGGATTCACCGGTAAGCTATAACCGCCCTCAAAGCTATTGCTACCATCGGTATTTTTGTAGGCAAAACTCAAGCGATCGCCTATTCCCAGAAGGCTAGCTTCCGAGAAAGCGATACCGCGCTCAAGACTACCAACGCTGGGGTTGCGGTTATTATTAATCCGGAGTTGGGTATTAAAAGTTCTCGCTCCCTTGACAGTCACAGCGAGGGAATTGACACCCGGTCTAGTACCGGCGGTAAGTTCAGCATCTAAGCTTTCAATTAGGGGATTGAGTTGCAGCAGTTGCAAAGCTTCTTTGAGGCGGTTGATATTCAGTGGTTTGTTAGTAGCGATCGCAATGCGACTGCGGACATAATCTGAGTTCAACCGTCCTTTAATGACATTGACTTGAATATCTTCTAAACTGCCTTCTACTACCTGAATTTTGATGATACCGGAACGAAACTCTTGACTGGGAATGTATGCACCAGAGGTAATGTACCCCTTTTGAACATACAGGTCAGTAATTTGATTGGCAGCTTTGAGGAGTTCGGCAAAGGTAATTGGTTGTCCGGTAAAATTGGCGATCGCAGAGTTTAATTCCCCTTGACTGAAGGCGGTATTACCAACAAACTCGAACTTTTCCACAGTGATACTACCTGGAACATCTAGAGCTTCTTCCGGGGTTGGCGGTACTGTCGGCGGTATTTGGATGGGTACGTTTGTTGGTGGTAGGGGATTAGCTGGGGGTTGTTCTGGTGGCTTTGGGGTGACAGGATTAATCGGCTGCGCATAAGCACAATTTGTGTGATCGAGCAAGAGTATGAGGATAACCCAAGGAGATAAAAAAAATCTCCGTCGCCAAACACTTAACCTCCCGCCCACAATCTTCCTACCAGCAATTTTTAGACTACGATCTTGTTCCATTCTCCTCTGCGGCTGTGCGTGAGATCAAAATAATTCGTAATACTCCCTTGAGAAGCGAGAAGCAAGCTACGTAATTCGTAATTGAATTAAGCCAGACACTTGGGGGAGCCACTGCATTGAACTGGTTCGTCGGCTTAAAGCAAATGGCGTTGCAATACGGTTCGGTTAAGGTGTTTATTCCTTGAAGATCCCCCCAACCCCCTTAAAAAAGGAGACTCATAACCCAATACACTTGGGTTAAGCATTTCCTCCTTCTCTTTCTCTCTTCTCCCTGCGTTCTCTGCGCCTCTGTGGTTCGTAAAAAAAAAAGTTTCAGCCCTTTTGTGAACCCTATTGACTTATAACCCAATACAGTTCAGTTAAACATTTCTTTGTTCTCTTTCTTCTCTTTCGGACGAAAGCGCGTAGCGGGACGAAGTCCGGTTTTGAACCTTTACTTTTTTCATAAAAAAGACTTAAGTAAGTCGGCAAGAATAAACCAAACTATGTAACAAAACGTAAATACACCTTAAACCCTTACAAATGACGAAGGACAAATGACAAATGACAGCCTTAGCCAGTTAGCTTTATTTGCGTCGCTCTACTTAGTGACAATTAGATGAACTTAACCCAGAACTATAGGGAGTCGGATTAGGCGCTTCGCTGGCCAGAACTAGCACACCTTGGGCGTTAACATACCAACCTCTAGCTGGAGGTGGCAGTTGCGAAGTATTATTCACCTCTGTAGCAGCACTGCTATTAACAGGCTCAAAACTAATTAAAGCTCCACTACTTAGCTGTTCACTCGGTCGAGGTGGCAATCCTCCACGTCCGGTGATGGTAAATTCGCTTCTATTCTGACTTGTTGTCCCAGGGCAAGCTTGAGCTACCACTTGCTCTGGTTTAGCTACTTCTTGTGGTAAATCGATCACCTCAAAATTATTTTCGGCCTCTGGTGCAATGATGCTGATTTCTCCAGCGATTCCCAGTTGCGAACTAGCAGTAATCTGACAAGTTGGACACACAAAGAATCCTCTGGTATTGATACTGATATTTCCTCCCATACCCTCAACAGCATCGGCAGTAATCTTACTACCTTCTAAAAGCGTGACAAAGTTCGCCCGACTAAAGCCAGCAATATTAATATTGCCTCCGTTACCACTTCCTCTAGCAGTGGCAGATATCTGACTGTTACGGCGCATTAGTAAGGAATTCGTTTGCAGAGATATGTTACCACCTTCACCAGATGTGGTGGCAGCAGATAACAAGGCGCGATCGTTGAGTATCACCTGACTCGCTTCAATCGTCAATCTTCCACCGGCTCCTACACCAAAATTGTCGCTAGATATCTGACTATCACCCGACACCTGTAAGGAATTCTGGACTCGTAAATCAATGTTGCCACCTTGACCCCCTCTGGTAGCCGCCGTGATTCCACCTTGACTCTCCACCAAAATAGAGCCAGCATTCACCCGCAACGTTCCTGCATTCCCAGTGCCGTCATTTCTCGCTGTAACCTCTGCGCCATCTTTAACAAGCAGTTGTCCAGTATTAATTGTCACATCTCCAGAAGCTCCACTGGGCACTGGAGGCACTCTTAATAGCTGTTGCAAGGACGGATCAACTATGTTGGCTGAGGAGATGATCAAACTAGGATTTACAGAGCCTGGGACTTTGCCACTTACCTCTACACGATCTTGAGCGTTAATAGTGACGCTACCAGCAGGGCCGCTGGCTAAGGTGGAAGCATCAACTCTACCACCATCTTTGACCACCAAGCGTTGAGTATTAATTGTAACACTGCCAGCTTTTCCTGGGCCGCCAGTACCAGCAGTTACTTGGCTAGGAGTGAAAACCAATGGTGTTACACCGATCAATTCTACTAACTTCGAGGCATTTACAGTTACATTTCCACCAGAGCCAGTAGCAGCAGTTATAGAGGCAATATTCCCTCCGGAAAGCGCAGTTAATTGCTGGGTTGACACTGTAAGACTTCCCGCATTCCCTGCCCCAAAAGTTGCTGCCGTAATATTACTGAATCGCCTGGGATTAAATGGTGAGAATCCTGACACTTGTAAAGAATCACCAGCTTTAATATCAATATTTCCACCACGAGCATCTGTGTAAGTGGCCGCAGATATGGCTGCTCCATCCTCAATTACTAAGCGAGGGGTGTTAACGGTAATATCTCCACTTTTACCAGCGCCGATAGTTTCTGCAAATAAGTTGCTTGAAATCTGCCCATCTGTTGTAGTGCCCACTAAGGATAAGGATTCAGAGGCATTGACGTTAATCCCCCCTGCTGATTGCGCTCCTTGGGTTTGAATTAACACGATCGAGCCATCGCGGATGGAAATGTTTCGCCCCTGCAACTGAATTGAGCCACTACCTGGGCCACTAGTATCTGCTAATGCCTTTTGAGATAAGGCAATATCTTGAAAGTTTGTCACCCCTTGATAACCTAAATTCCAGCCTTGAGGACTGGGATTGAGACTTACTAAACCTCCTGCCACACTACCTAAATCAATGCGTCCGCCCTCGGCTGTGAGCGTTCCCCCCTCGGAAATAATTCCCCCTCCCACCAAAGCTAGGGTATTACCTGGCTGCACCTTTAGTCCGGCGGTGTTTCCTCTGGTGAAGGGTGAGAATATCGCACTTTCCAGACTAATATTATGCCCTTGACCTTGGACGCGAATCCCTTGCGGATTCTGCCCAAATTGCAAGCCTACTGGCACACTAATCGTTAGCCGAGGGGAAGAAGTTGAATCGGTAGCACTAAATTCTGCGCCATCAGCAAATTTGAGGCTACTTGCCGTACTCGCCAAAAACGAGCCGCCAATATTGAGTTGAGCGTTAGCACCAAAGTTAATACCACTGGGATTAATCAGGATAAAATTAGCACCGTAGTTTTCTCTAATTAAGCCATCAATGTTAGAAATTGAACCACCTGTAACTCGGCTAATGATGTTACTAATGTTGTTAAAAGCTGGGGTGTTACTGAAAAAAGCCTCGCCACTAGTGGGAACAGAAAATTCTCGAAAGCTATGAAAGAGGTTGCTACCGACTTGTGTTCCGCCTGTAATTAAAAAATCCAGCCCTGGTGTCGTCCCGGGTGAAACTACGGTTTGTCCATCGGGGAGTGTGTCATCTGAAGAAATTTGTGCTACAACAGGGAGACAAGCAATTAGACAGCAGATATAAGCACTACTAGTAATTAAAATTTGGCGAAGGACTTGTTTCATTTTGCATAGGGGAAAATCACCCCACGGGAAAATTACTTGAATGTTTTTTTAGTTGAATTTAAGTAAATCTAACTAAAAATGATATTATTATTGAGTTTATATTCCAGCCGAAATTTTGGTCAAGAAAACGGGTTAAGTAATATGAACAAGTGGCAGTCTTGGGTAACTATGGGAACAGCCCCAATATTAGCTCTAGGTGCTATAGTAGCAGTCTCTGCGCCCAGTAGAGCTAACAGTGTACAAGTAACTTGTAACACTAACGGCACTACACCAATGGTGATTTTGAGTTTAGCCAAAGACGGAACTACTAAAGATTACATGATGTTGAATTTTCTCCCGAAATATTTCTCGGCGGTGAATGCTGTCCAAAATTGCCAGAATGCAGCTAAAAGTTTACAGACTGTCTATGATACGGGTAGTTCTAAATATTTAACGGCTGATAAGCTTAAGGATCAACCTGTGGTGTGTGCTGTCGAACGCAGAGGCATCGGTTGCAATCATTACAGCGCTGAGGTTTTATTTATTCTTAAACCAGTTGATAACCCCTCTCAAGCTTTATACGAAATGTTGGGTAGGGATTTTAAGCAAGCACAGCCTTCCGATGCTCGGACACTTAGCCGTACGTACACTGATACCAAGCCTTTTTGGTGGCCATTTTAACTCAGTCGAACTGCGTAGTCGTTGGCGCAGCCTCTCGTAGAGAAGGGCAGTACAAGTGACAGCCTTAGCCAGTTAACTTTAATTGCGCCAACCTACTTAATTACGAATTAGTAATTTGGTCACAAGTTTCTTTTCCTCGTTCTGCGGGTTGGTAATTGGGTTTGAGTTTCAAGGCTTGATCGAAAGCCTCCTTCGCTTTTTCGGTTTGCTGGAAATTACACAGACTCAACCCTAAATAGTACCAGACCTCAACTTTTTGACTATCACTCAGCTGCTGATGATCTAGAAGAAAATAAAATTGTGCGATCGCTTGATCATCTCGCTTTAAGCCTTGTAGCGCAATCCCTCTACCCCGTAAAGCCACAAAGTATTGACCATTGTATTTTAAGGCCTGTTCATAGGCTTTTAGAGAGCCTTCATATTCTTGTTTCTGCAATAAAACCTTACCTTGATAGCTAAAAGCAATGGCTAACTCTTTGGTATTTGCATCTTTGTGTTCAACTTCCCCAATTTGTTTTAAAAGCTCAATTGCTTGATTAATAGTAGTAAGGGCTGCATCTGCTTGCTTGAGTACTAGTAGTACTTCAGTTTTATTAATCCAGAACACAGGATCTTTGGAGTTGAGTCTAATCGCTTGATCAAAAGCCGTGATCGACTCATCATATTGTTTGAGGTTATATAGCGCTTCACCTCTGCAATTCCAGGCATAAACAGCTTCAGGTTTAATGATCGTTGCTGTAGTGCATGATTCTAGCATCTGCTTGTAGTCTTTGAGTCCAGATAGTGCATAGCCTCGGTTAGTCCAAGATTGGTAGTAGTTGCTATCAACTTTTAAAAGGTTGTTATATTTTTTAATCGCTTGTTGATACTCTCCTTGCTGCAATAACACATTACCTCGTTTGAAAGTTATTTCTACTTGTAACCATCTAAATACACTGAAACCTAAAAACATCAAGCCAGAACCACAGACCATTAAAACAGCTATTGCTAGCAATATCAAAAATCGTTTAGTTACTTTAGATTTAGGTGGAGTAATGATATTGCTAACATTCAAATTATTAGTTGGTGAGATGGTTGTATTTGCCAATGAGGCACAAAGTATTTTCTCTAACTCCAGGTTTACCCAATTGCAATTAAAAACTGCTTGGTAAATGCGATTGCCAAGTTTCAGCTTGTCTTGTTGTTGGATTATCAATCCTATATGCAACAATTCTGCCTGTTCTGGACTGTCGTTGGTTGGTGATTCGCCCTCTTGCCAAATTTGCTGGTACAGTTCCAACAAAAATAACGGATCGCATTGCTGATTGTTGATCATGCTTTCACGTATCCCTTGCAAATGTTCAGCTGCGACTTGAGTTTCCCAATTGTTAATCAAGCAGGTTTGTACTAGTTGTTGCACTGTTGCTGCTTCTGCACCTGCGGGAATATGATCTGACGATTCCCCAAGCAATTGATAAAGTTTTTCACTGAGAATCGGTTGTCCATCTGTCCAGAATTGTACTTCTGCCAGCAAAGCTTTCGGACAACTAGCTTTTTCATCTAATTTGAATAATTCTATAGTACTAAGGCTAAACAGTTCTAACTGTGCTGATTCCTGCTCTCCCGAATTGAAAGCAAAAGCTGAATGTTCAAAGGGGTTCGAGATTTGAAAATTGTTCTGCTGTGGCAATACCATTTTCAAATGCGATTGTCCTGTCTGCGCTAACCTGTGATTATTTAAAACTTCTTCCTGCTGGTGCAGTTGGGATTCTAAAGCAAAATGCTCCAAAAAAAACTTAATTGTAGTAGGTTTCAACCACCCCTTAAGTACTGCTAATTCGCCAAAGGCAAGTTTATTCTCTGGTTGTTCAGCAAGAATAGTTCTGATTTGATATTCATTTAATAGCCCAGCTTCTTCTAAATATATACCCAAGGGCTGTTTTGATTTATGCTCCATTAAAGCCGGCCACTCCTCTCCGAAAAAATCAGCCGTTTCTTGTTTAAGCCATCCATGCAACACTAGAATTTCACCAAGCTTCAACTTAGCAGCTAGAGATTGCTCTTTGAGAGCAATCTCTAGCTGCTCAGATGAAATGAGGTCAGCCTGTTGTAAAACTTTACCAAGGGGCTTCAGAAGTTTCATAATCAAAGGGAATATATATAAGTTATCAAAGTAAAACAGATTATTTTTTTATTTGAGTTATCCAAGTCCAATTTTATCATTCATGTAACATTTTTGGATTCTTCGGCTACTTTTATGGATAGTTAATATAGGACTTACGCAACTGGCATATTATTTTTAGTTTGTAGTGAGGACTAAAGTCCTCACTACAAACTAAAAGGGGAGCATCTCAATGAGTGTAAAAACACGCTTGATCTGGCCAATGGAATTCGCGGCTACACAAACTTTCGTCCGCCTACGCAAACTCAAAGAATTTGAAACCCAGGTCGGTGGGTTTTGTCTGTATAGCCGTGATTTCTAATCGCCAGGTATATTTGCAAAGGTGAGATGCTCCCAACTAAAAGCTTTGATTTTTTGTGACACTTGCGTAAGTCCTATAATAGTAAAATTCCAGTTGAATAAGCTGCGTAATCGAAAATTGCTAAAGTTACGAAAGCCATATCCTAGTCTTTTAATTAACTTGAGTTGATGATGAATTCCTTTTGCTACTTGTTCTACAAGATATTTCCTTAATTCTCTGAGAGTCGGCTATATTCTTACTCTGTCAAGTTTTCAAACAAGTCTGTTCACTATACATATAATTAAATCTAAATTATGCAGGTTGCTTGTGAAGTATTGTATTTGTCGAAACAGAATAAAGACCTGAGTCGTCAGAATACCCTTGTAGGACTACCCCTTTCAAGGTGACTCGTAAAATCTCTTTTTTCCCTCGTGGTTCTCCGTGCCCTTGAAGACTAAGAGTAATTTATCTGACTAGAAGTTCCACTCCACACGGGGATAGATCTGAAAGAGGAATTTATTGACCAAAATTTTTACTCACCTTGAAAAGGCTAGTCCTACCTTGTTCAGTTTTATGTCTTAGCGATTTTAAAAGTAAAGCCCTAAACCGTTTTTAGTATATATAAAACTCCTACTTGATTTTTGAAAAAAACTCAGTACACCTTTATTGCTTTTTTCCCTGTTCCCTGACCTGCGCATAGAAGAATATGAAGAACACACAAAGCTCAGTAGTTATATTTATACACTTATCGGCAAATTATGTGAAGAGTATGCAAAGACGCCTCTTTAAGTATAGACATCTAAGTAAGATATTAACTGTACAGTTATTTTAAGGTTATTAAATGGTTTGAGACAGCTAAGAGAATTTTTACATAGAAGTCAGTCCAGGGGTAAGTCTTAGAGAAATATCAATACTGCGTAGGTTTTGGCAAAAAAATAAAAAATGTGTAGGTTGGGGAGCCACTGCGTTGGGCGGGTTCCCCGACTTGAAGCACGTGGCGTTTGAGGAACGAAACCCAACCTAAGAGCGGGGTTTGTTGGGTAAAACACGAGCTCAACCCAACCTACAAATATTAAAAACCTACGCAGTATTGAGAGAAATATTACTGAGCCTCAATGGTGATGTATGAAGTATGCCGAAAACGTCAAATGTCGGCAAATTCTCTGTGCCCTAAAACAGCACAAAATGTAAATTGAAAAGTGAAGTTACTGAAAAAATCAATTGAGGTAAGTAAAGTTATGGCAAATATCATTGGAACCAATGGTAATAATACCCTAGTGGGTGATAATTTAGCGGACACGATTAATGGTAAAGCAGGTAACGATACGATTACAGGTAACGAGGGCAATGACACCCTGACTGGTGGCAATGGCAAGGATATATTTGTTTACAATTCCGGTGACGGCACAGATACCATTACGGACTTCAGTGGAGTGGGTAAAGATACCAATCCCTCAGCAGCAGTCATTGCCGAAGTGGATACTATCCAATTCCAAAGCTATGACTTAACTGCCCGAAATATGCTGCTGACCCAGAATGGTAACAATTTGGAAATCAGCTTTGAAACAGTAGATGATACAGATGATACAACAGTCATCCTGCAAAACTTCCAATTAGAAAACTTGAAAAACCTGGGAGTTTCTCAAGCAAGACCAGCGATCGGCAATATCCTGTTTGCAGGGCAAACTAGCATCACCAACAGCTTTAATGTCCTAGATGCCGACTCGACTCAAACGAGCCTGGATATCAAGAACACGGTGATTTTCCTCAATGACCTCGACAACAACTTTATGGGTTTAGAAAGCTTCAGCGATGTCATCAATGGTCAGGGGGGCAATGACCGTATCGATGGCATGAGTGCCAACGATTTGCTGCGAGGTGGTGCAGGCAATGATACTCTGATTGGTGGTGTGGGCGATGATACCCTGATTGCTGGTATGGGGAATGATTCCCTGATTGGTGGTGGTGGTAATGATAACTTAAATGCTGATGATTCAACAGGGAATAAAATCCTCAATGGTGGTGCTGGTGATGATACCTTAAGTGGTAATTATTCAACAGGTAATAACACCCTCAATGGTGGTGCTGGTGATGATACCTTCAGTACTGAATTTTTAACAGGTAATAACATCCTCAATGGAGAGGATGGCAACGATGACTTCTTTTTGATGATCCCAGATATTGCCCCGTCTTCCTTAGTAACTCAAACAGTAGATGGAGGGATAGGTGAGGATTTTTTAACAGTAAGTTTTATCAATGCTACGGAGGGAATAACTTCGACTTTTAATGCTGGTACTAACAGTGGATCGATTACGGCTGGGAGGACTGAGCTTAACTACAACAATATCGAAGGATTAGATATCTATGGTACAACCTACAATGACAATATTGTAGGAACTAATGGCAACGATTATCTCTTTGGGGGTAGTAGTGGCAATGATACGAGTTATGGCAATGATCGGATTTTTGGCGGTGAAGGTGACGATGAGTTGAGGCTTGATTATTCAACAAGCGATAATATCCTTAACGGTGGTAATGGTACTGATGAATTAACTGTTAGCTCTTCAACAGGTAATAACATCCTCAATGGAGATGATGGCAATGATAATCTCTCCGCCTCTGGGGATCACAACGACTTCGAGGGATATACTAATGCCTCTTCTGGCAATAACACCCTCAACGGTGGTGCTGATGACGATACCTTAAGTGCTGATTATTCCACAGGCGACAACCTACTCAATGCTGGCGATGGCAATGATTATCTCTCCACCTCTAGCAATTCTGGTGACAGATACGGATTTGCCACCTCTGGCAATAACACCCTCAACGGTGGTACTGGTGACGATACTTTAAGTGCTAATTATTCAACAGGCGATAACCTACTCAATGGTGGCGATGGCAATGATAATCTCTCCATCTCTAGCTACTATGATTACTCCGGAAGCCCTGATGAAGTTTTTGGCAATAACACTCTTAATGGAGGGGATGGCGATGATTCTCTCTCTTTCGTCCTATATACTTCTCCCTCTGATTTACTGACTCAAACAGTAGATGGGGATACAGGTCAAGATTTGTTGAGCGTTTCGTATATCTATGCTACCAAGGGAATCACTTCGACGTTCAATAGTATCACTAATCAAGGCTCGATTAGGGCGGATACGATTTTGGTTAGCTACAAGAATATCGAAGGATTAAACATAGATGGTACTGTCTACAATGACGATATTGTGGGGAGCAATGGTAATGATACCATCACTGGGAGCATAGATGGCAATGATACCATCGATGGGGGTATAGGTAACGATTTGTTATGGTTGTCTAACTATCAAAGTACCCAGGGAATCACTTCGACTTTTAATGCTACTACTAACATTGGCTCAATGAGGATAGGCACAAATGTCGTTAGCTACAAGAATATCGAAAGATTAGATATCTCCGGTACTGTCTACGATGACAATATTGTAGGAAGCAATGGCAACGATTCCCTCTACGGGGGCGGCGGTAGTGGCAGCAAAGATACCATCGACGGGGGTGCAGGTAACGATTTGTTGTTGTTCTCTAACTACCAAGCTGCGGAGGGCGAGGGGATAGTTTCGACTTTCAATTCCATCAATAACAGTGGTTCTATTACCCTAGGCACGAATCGGGTTAGCTACAAGAATATTGAACGATTATATGTCAGTGGTACAGACTACGATGACAATATTGTAGGCAGAGGTGGCGACGATTCTCTCTACGGTGGTGGTGGTGGTAATGATACCATAGATGGGGGGACAGGTGACGATTTCTTGGTTGTTTCTTCAACAGGGGATAGCCTAGTCAATGGTGGCGATGGCAATGATTATATTAGTGCTTCTGAGGCTTTAGGTAATAACATTTTCAATGGTGGCAACGGAAATGACGGCCTTTATGGAGGGGATGGTACTGATATCTTTGTTTTCGATAGTTACAATCAAGGCACTGATACTCTTTATAACTTCAGCCCCATTTATGATTTCATTCAGCTATCAGCTGATAATTTTGGTGGCGACTTAAACTTTGATACGGACTTTACCCTTGGAGTATCTGCAACAACGAGGGCTCAAAGATTTATCTATGACGATACTACAGGTGCGCTATACTTTGACCTTGATGGCAGTGAAAGCAAGTTTACTCAGGTACAATTTGCACAAATCAAGAGTGGACTGCCACTAACCGAAGACAATTTTATAGTTGTTTAATCGTGATTAGCGCTCTACCATCCCCAGGCGGTATGGTTTGTGAGGTGTTTCTTTAGCACTTATACCAATTTAATATGAAGCTGCATAATAAAGAACCCCACCCTAACCCTCCCCGATTTCGGGGAGGGAACTGGATTTTCCCCTCTTCGCTCTTCGTGAGGCGACTTTCGGGAGCCAGTGTGGTCTTCTGCCAACTCTTAGGAGACGCTCCGCGTTCACGTAGTGTCTCCTAAGAGTTGGCGCTAGCCTCTCCCCTTCTCCCAAGGGTAGAGGCTAGCGCATAGCGCCACGGAGAGCGAGTCTGCCTTCGCTTTTAGCGTCTCGTAGAGAGCGTCTGGGGTCTCCCCTTCGTTGTGCATCCGGCGTGTGGGGTCAAATTCTATGCAACTTCACAAAGAATTGGTATTAACTTTTGATCGCTCATGAGAAATCCGGGTTAAAGAGCAATACGGTTGGGTTAAGGATTTTCTCGAGAACCATAGGCCTGTAGAGACGTTGCATTGCAACGTCTCTACACTGTCCACTGGACAACGGTTTTAGTCTTATCCCAAGCGTATTGGGTTAAAGAGGTGATAAATTGCTGTAAATTAGAGTTCTTTGCTTGTCTGACTATGGTGGTGGCAGAATGATTTAAAAAATAGTCATCTTTTTCATAAAAATGGGGAAAATATGCTGTGTATGCTTCTGGGATTTAACACTAGCTCTAAAATTTGCCAGAATTTTAGGAGTGTTAGTTGCTTTGAACGAGGGTAGTGCCTTGGCTGATGTCTTGGCTATTAAAAGTCAGAGAAAGTCTGTTGAAAAAATTGAAACCTTAGCTTTGTCAGAAACTCGTCTGTTGACGAACCAGGATCAATTCCGTCGGATTCCTGTACTGACAACAGGCTTATCAAAGTTGAAGCAACTAAGATTAGACCCAATTTTGTCTCAGGTTCTCGACTCAAAGCCAAAACAGCCAATCCCAATCCCACAGCCACCACCAGAACCTTTCCTTGAACTTCCTCCTCAAACATTTCCCTCCTCTGAAGAACCCTTAGACCTTCCTGAAAGTATCGTCGTTAGCAAATTTGAGTTTGATGGGAACACGGCATTTAGCGACGAAAAGTTAACTAAAGTTACTGCCCAATTTACTAAGCGATCGCTAACCTTTGTAGAATTACTACAAGTTGAGGCTGCGATCGCCAAACTGTATACCGATGCAGGGTATATTAATTGTGGTGCTGTGATTCCGGCTGGTCAAACCTTATCTCAACAGGGATCTGTTGTCAAAATCCAGATTATTGAAGGTGGGCTAGAAGAAATTGCGGTGACGGGTACACGACGGTTGAACTCGAACTACATCCGTAGCCGATTAGCTATTGCCACCGCTAGACCCTTAAATCAAAAGCGTTTACTGTCAGCTTTGCAACTATTGCAACTTGACCCCCTAATTCAGAATATATCAGCCGAATTGTCTGCTGGATCGCGTCCGGAATTAAGTTTACTCACAGTCAAGGTAGTAGAAGCCGACTCCTTTAATACAGAATTTTTTCTAGATAATGGTCGTGCGCCTAGTGTTGGCAGCTTACGACGCGGTGTCCGCATTAACGAAGGAAATTTATTCGGTTTTGGCGATGGCTTGAATCTGGAATATATCAATACTGATGGTAGCAACACCTTTGACTTGCGCTACAATATACCTGTTAATCCTAGGAATGGCACAATTACCCTTAGAGGTGGGTTGACCAGTACTGAAATTGTCGAACCACCCTTTGACCGCCTAGATATCATTGGTAATTCCAATTACTTCGAGTTAGGTTTTCGTCAACCTTTAATCTTATCTCCCAACAGAGAATTTGCTGTGGGTCTATCCGCGTTACGACAAGAAAGCAAATCTCAACTGCGAGGTAGCGGTTTTCCCCTGTCAGCAGGTGCTAATGAACAGGGAGAAACCCGCATCTTTGCTTTACAATTCTTCCAAGAATATCAGCAGCGGAATTTTCAAGAAGCCTTAGGCCTGCGCTCTCAATTTAACCTGGGTTTAGATATTTTCAATGCTACCGTCAACAATGAGGCTCCTGATAGTCGGTTTTTTTCTTGGCGGGGGCAAGGACAATACGTGCGACTTTTAGCACCGCAGACTTTACTGGTGATCCGTTCTGACCTGCAATTCTCAACCCGTGCCCTTGTGCCTTTAGAGCAATTTGGGCTGGGTGGTCTGGGTAGTGTTCGGGGTTATCGACAAGATATTCTCTTGACAGATAACGGCTTTTTTGCATCAGCAGAAGTACAATTACCAGTACTGCGGCTAAAAAACGTCGGAGGAGTTTTGCAAGTAGTGCCGTTTATTGATTTTGGTGTGGGTTGGAATAGTTCTGGCAATGCAGACCCAAATCCGAATACTTTGCTGGGGTTGGGATTGGGTTTACAGTGGCAAATGGGCGATCGCCTGAATGTTCGCCTTGATTATGGCATTCCATTGACAGATATTCAAGACAGAGGCAGGACTTTGCAGGAAGACGGTATTTATTTCTCAATAGTTGCGAATCCTTTTTAAAATTTTTTGCCACAAAATCTCTGATTAACAAAGGTTTAGAAGTCAAAAATTATGCAACATCCCAAGCGATCGCTCCTATCCAATACTTTACTTCTATCTATAGCTGACAATTCAGGTCATATCAAAAACCTCTCTCCAAACCTCTCCCCTGGAAGGGGAGAGGCTTTGAGTTCTCCCCCAACTCTTGTAGGGAAGGGGGCTGGGGGGTTAGGTTTCGTGTTAGCTTTTCCACATGACCTGAATTGTCAGCTATCTATAGGGGTGAATTTTGTGTTGGCTTTATTGTCTTGTATTGCTCCCTGTCCAGCAAAAGCAGAAATTACACCTGATGGAACTCTAGGCGATAAAAGTTCAGTTGTAGTAGAAGGCACTCTTTATGGCAGTCCTATTGACCAGATTAATGGGGGAGCAATTCAAGGAAACAACTTATTCCACAGCTTCAAAGAATTTAATGTTGTTGAAAAAGGAGCCTATTTTACAAATCCAGGCGGAATTACGAATATTTTGAGTAGGGTGACAGGAGGTAATGCCTCGAATATTCTAAGAACTCTGGGGGTTTTGGGCCCAGCCAACCTGTTTTTCATTAATCCTAATGGAATTGTCTTTGGCCCCAATGCCCGTTTGGATATGGGAGGTTCCTTTGTAGCTTCTACCGCAAATAGCCTAGTGTTTGATAATGGGTTGGAGTTTAGCGCCACAAACCCCCTTTCCCCGCCACTGCTGACAGTGAATATTCCTGTAGGATTGCGCTTGAGAGAGAATTCAGCAAGCATTGTCAATCAATCATCTGCTGTTCTTGCCTTACTCCCGGAGAACACTTTGGCGCTGGTCGGTGGAAATGTCATCCTTGATGGTGGAAAGTCGCAGGTAGCTTGGGGTCGCATTGAGTTAGGAGGATTGACTGGTGCGGGAATAGTCGGTTTAAATGTCCAAGAGTCCCAAGGAATCCCAAGAGTAGCTTCTTTAAGTTTTCCCAATGATGTTGAACGAGCTGATGTATCCCTCTCTAACCAAGCAGTGGTGAATGTTGCACTCTCTGAGGAAGCAGTTGTTCAGAATAGGAGTGGCGGTAGTATTGCGATTAACGGTCGTAACGTAAATGTTTTGGGAGGAAGTCAGTTATTAGCTGGAATAAACCCAGGCTTGGGTTCACCTGGAACTCAGGCGGGAAATATCGAAATAAATGCCACTGATCAGGTGGTATTTAGCGGAGTTCCTTTCGGATTTCGCAGTTCTGCACTCAACCAACTAGGAAAGGATGCTGTAGGTAACTCAGGTGGAATTGAGATTAACGCACGTACCGTTGAGGTAACTGATGGCGGTTATCTGGAAGCCAATACTGTCGGAAAAGGAAATTCGGGTACAATCCGAGTGACTGCCACTGATCAGGTGGTATTTAGCGGAGCTCCTTTAGGATTTCGCAGTTCTGCACTCAGCCAGGTAGGAAAGGAGGCTGTAGGTAACTCAGGTGGAATTGAGATTAACGCACGTACCGTTGAGGTGACTGATGGCGGTTATCTGGAAGCCAATACTGTCGGAAAAGGAAATTCGGGTACAATCCGAGTGACTGCCACTGATAATGTCGTGTTTGACGGGGAATCTTCTTTAGGATTTCGCAGTTCTGCACTCAGCCAGGTAGGAAAGGAGGCTGTAGGTAAATCAGGTGGAATTGAGATTAACGCAAACGCAGGTAATGTTGCCATTACTAACGGCGCTCAACTTAGCGCCAGTACTTTAGGAGAAGGAGATGCTGGTAAAATCAGCATTACTGCCCGCGATCGCGTATTGCTAGATGGCGAATCTGGGAACAATTTTCTGAGTCAAGTATTCAGCCAAGTGGAACAGGGGGGTGTAGGTAAATCAGATGGAATTGAGATTAACGCAGGTAGTATAGCCATCACCAACGGCGCTCAACTCAGCGCCAGTACTTTAGGACAGGGAAATGCTGGTAAAATCAGCATTAATGCCCGCGATCGCGTATTGGTAGATGGCGAATCTGAAAAAAATTTCCGTAGTACAGTATTCAGCCAAGTGGAACAGGGTGCTGTTGGCGCTGTCTGGTGGAGTGGATTCTTCTACTTTGGCCTTCTTGCTGTATAAAGCCATTGGTGAGCAACTAACTTGCGTGTTTATCGACCAAGGCTTT
>NZ_JAIVFV010000209.1 GCF_020829445.1 Nostoc sp. CHAB 5836 | reverse complement strand
TCTGGATGGTCATGTGCAGGCAGCCGGCGATGCGGGCGCCCTTCAGCGGCTGGCTGGCGCCGTATTCGGCGCGCACCGCCATCAGGCCGGGCATCTCGTCCTCGGCCATGTTGATTTCCTTGCGGCCCCAGCCGGCAAGCGAGAGGTCCTTGACGATGAAATCGCCGGTCTGGCCGTGGGCGTCGGGCATCGGTTTCACATTCCTGATCGTGCTGCGGCGGCGCGATAGCACGCGGGGCGCCTCAGGCCAAGAGGCGTCCATCACGCATAAGGATATGTTTATGTGTGCTGCAAAAACGCGCGATCAGCCGCGCCGGGCGCGTGGCTCCGCCGGTGCCGCGGCCCCGGCGGGTCGGCCGGCATCGAAGCCCAGGAAGCCGATCTCCGGCCGCGCCGCGCCGCCATCGCCGGCCCAGAGTCGCGCCGTGCGGGGCGCCTGGGGCGCCGGCGCGGCCAGGGCGGTCTGTCGTTGCTGGCGTGGCGCCGGGGCGGCGCGCGGGCGAGTCAGTGCCGCCTGTCCGGCATCCGGCGGGGGGCCGCCACTGCCGCCGGATTCGCGGGCCGAGAGCAGGAAGAAGACAATCTCGTTGCGGCCCTGATCGACGGCGGTATCCAGCGCCGTCAGCCCAAGCGCGTTGCGGGCGCGCAGATCGGCGCCGCGCGAGACAGCCTCCCGCGCCGCCGCGAGGTCGCCGCGCCCTACGGCGTCGAACAGCGCCTCATTGGGCGAAAGGCTGGCGGCCTCCGGACTGGCCTCGATCGGCGCTGGCCCGCGACGCCCGGCGAGGCCGGGCAGGGCCGGTGCGGCGCCCGCTTGCGGGCGAGCAGTGGGGTTGGGGCGGATCATGCCGGGCCCGCCACCCTGCGCCATCGCCTCGGCGATCGGCATCAGCAGGAGGATGAGGGCGGGAAGCAGGCGAGGGATCATGCGCATTCGCGCAAAATACGCCCAAATACCCGCGCGCCGAAAGGTCTCTCAGCGCCCCTCCCGCCGCCAGGCCAGCAAAGCCAGGCCCAGCACCAGCGGCAGCGCCGCCCAGGGCGGCAGCAGGGGCAGGGCAGAGATGCCGGTGACGGTGTGGTCCGCGTTGCGGCGCAGCCCGATCCAGCCGGCGCCCGACGAACTGCCTTGCGCGTCGCGCCCGGCCGCCACGCGGCGCAGCTCCGGCACGGCGGGCGTGGCCTCGGTGCCGAGCCAGCGCAGGCCGCCGCCGCTGCTGTCCACCAGCGGCTGCAGGCGCGCGGCCTCGGCGCGAAGGTCGGCCACCTCCATCGGGTTGGGCGCATCGGCGGCGGCGAAGGCAGTGCGGCGACCATCGGCCACCTGCCACACCCCGGCCTGCGGCGCCGGCAACTCCACCACCGCGCGGCCACCGCGGGCTTCCGGCCGATGCCGCGTGACGGAGCCATCCGGCGCGGTGACGACGATCTCGGGCGCGGTGCCGGCTTCCAGGCTGCGGCGCACCACGCTGAGCGTGCCATGGTCGATCCGTGCGGTGAGGTCTTCCTCCTCCAGCTCCGGCTCCTTCATCGTCCAATGGGCGATGCGGCGGAGCAATTCCTGCTGCGGCCCGCCACCCTCATGCGCGCGCGACCACAGCCAGATCTGGTCCGAGAGCAGCAGCGCCACGCGGCCCTCGCCGACGCGATCCAGCACCATCAGCGGCGCGCCGGATGGGCCCTGCATGAGCGTGCTGCCGGCGCGCGCCTCGGCCCGCATGGCGCGGTACCAGCGGCCCCAGGTCGCCTCGGCCAGAGCGGCACCGGCGGCGTCGAAGGTGTTGGCGCCGGGCAGGTTCTCGGTGACGGGATGGCGCGCGCCGGTCGGCGTCACCTGCGGGCGGAAGGGCTGTTCGAGCAACCCGGTCTGCGCCGCCTGCGGCCCTGTCGGCGGGCGGGCGGGCAGGATTTGGCCGAGCGGCGTCGCGGCGAGGCTGGTCGGCCCCACGAATTCCGGCCCGACCGAGAGCAGCAGCGCGCCGCCGCCACGCACGTAATCGGCGATGTTGCGCATGTAGACCGGCGGCAGCAGGCCGCGATTGGCGAAGCGGTCGAACACGATCAGGTCGAATTCGCGCAGCTTCACCTGGAACAGCTCGCGCACCGGGAAGGCGATCAGCGCGAGTTCCTGCAAGGGCGTCAGATCATCCTTCTCCGGCGGCCGCAGGATGGTGAAGTGCACGAGATCGACATTGGGATCCGCCTTCAGCAGCCGCCGCCAGGTGCGCTGCCCCGCATGCGGCTCGCCGCTGACGAGCAGCACGCGCAGCCGGTCGCGCACGCCGTTGATGCTGACCACGGCGCGGTTGTTGAGGTCGCTCACCTCACCCGGCCGCAGCTCCGCGGTGAGTTCCACCACCGTCTGCCCGCCGCGCTCGATCGGCATGGTGATGCGATGCTCGCGTCCCACCGGCACGCTCTCCACCCGCGCTGCCTGGCCGTCGCGCCGGATGGTGAGCCGCGCGGCGCCACCGGCCCCTGGGCCGGCGGGCGCGCCGAGATCCTCGACCACCACGCGCAATTCCACAGGCCTGCCAACGATGCCGAAGCCCGGCGCCTCCACCACGCGGATGCGGCGATCCACCTCGCCGGGTCGGCCGGGTAGCAACAGGTGAAAGGGCGCGTCGAGCGCGGGCACGGCCGGCACGTCATGCACCTGGCCGTCGCTCAGCGCGATCACGCCGGAGAGGCGCGCGCGCGGAATATCGGCCAGCGCGCGTTCCATCGCGGAATAGAGCCGCGTGCCCTGGTTGCCGCCCTCCGGCACTTCGACGGTGCGGAGTTCGAGGTCCGGCAAGCGGCGCGCGCGGGCCTCAAGCTGTTCGCGCGCGGCGGCGATCTGCGCGCCGCGCGGGCCGAGCATGGCGCTGTCGCTGCGATCCACCACGAGCAGCGCGATGTCGGGCCGCGTCTCGCGCGTTTCCTCGACCAGGCGCGGATTGGCGAGCGCCAGCAGCAGCGCGGCGAAGGCCGCCAGACGCAACAATGCGCCGCGTGCCGGGGGCGCCATGCGCGCCGTGCCATTCGCATCCCGCGCCACGCGGATGAGCGCGGGCAGCAGGGCCAGCGCGGCGATCGCGGCGAGGGCGATCAGCAGCCAGAGCGGGATGATCGGCGCAAAGTCGATGCCGGCGAAAACTTGGCGCATCAATTCCCCAGCCTTTCCAGGATGGCGGGCACATGCACCTGGTCGCCCTTGTAGTTGCCGGTCAGCGCGTACATCACGAGGTTGGTGCCGAAACGATAGGCCAGGATGCGCTGCCGCGCGCCGCCGGGAATCGCGGCGTAGGGGTTGTTGCCGCGCGCATCGACGGCCCAGGCGGCCGCCCAGTCATGCCCGCCGATGATGACGGGGCTTACGCTGTCATTCGCGCGGTCCTGCTCGCGCGCCACCCAGACATTCCCGCCGGTGAAGCGGCCGGGCAATTCCTGCAGCAGATAGAAGGCGCGCTTCAGCACATGCTCCTCCGGCACCGGCATCAGCGGCGGGATGGCGAGGTCGCGCGTCACGCGGCGCAGCGCCGCGCGCGCACCGGGCGCGAAACCCTCGCCGGAGCCTTCGTCGCGCGTATCGAACAGGATGATGCCGCCCTGCCGCATGAAGCCGTTCAGCGCCGCGGCGGCGCCAGCCGAGGGCGCCTGCGCCTCGCCCAGCACGGGCCAATACAGCAGTGGGAAGAAGGAAAGGTCGTCGGCGCCCGGCGTCACGCCGACCGGCTCGGCCAGCGTCGCGGCGGTGCGGCGGTTGACGAAATCCGACAGGCCGATGAGCCCGGTGCGGCTGATCTCATCCACCTGGGCATCGCCGGTGACGACATAGCCGAGCCGCGTCGCCAGCGCCGCCGCGCCTTCTTGCGCGAAGGCGATGCCAGGGATGCCGAGCGCCAGCACCACCAGCGCCGCGCGCGCCGCCACGCCAGCCCGCAGCAGCGCGCCGCGCAGCGCCAGCGAGGCCAGCAGGTCCACCGCCAGCAGCAGCAACGCCAACGCCAGCAGCCAGGGGCCGAGGTCGCGCTCGGCCGGCACGCCGCCGATGGCGAGGGTTGCACTGCCGGCGGGCGCCGCCGCCATCACGCGCGGCGCGGGCACGCCGGCGCCGAGGTTCAGCGCACGCCGATGCGCTGCCTCGCCGCCCGCCGCGCCGCCATACCAGCCGGGCGGATGACGCGGCGAGGGCATTTCGCTCTCGATCCGCGCGGTGCCGATGGGCTGCGCGCCGGGCGGCGGCGGGCCGAGGCGGCCGAAGCCGTCCAGCGTTTCGAAGGGCGCCAAGGGCAAGTCGCCATCATTGCCGGCGACGCCGACCGAAAGCGCCACCAGCCGCCGCAGCATGTCGACGAACAGGCCAGACAGGGGAAGATTCGACCATTCGGCATTGGCCGTCACATGGAACAGCACGATGCGCCCGGCGCCGCGCGATTCATACGTCACCAACGGCGTGCCATCGGCCAATCGCGCCCAGCTGCGGCCGGTGAGACGCGCCGAGGGCTCGGCCAGCACCTGGCGCTCCACCGTGACCTCCGGAGGCGGGAACAGGCCCTGGAAGGGCGAGCCCTCCGGGAAGGGCGCAAGGGTCTGCGGCCGCTCCCAGGACAGCGCGCCGCCGATCTGCCGCTCGCCGGCGCGCAGCGGCACGGGCAGCAGCGTGTCCGGCGCTTCCGCCACGCGCGCGCCGGCGAAGCGGATCAGCGTGCCGCCGGCCTCGATCCAGCGGTTGAGCGCCTCGCGCTCGCGCCCCTCGGGCACCGGGCGGTCGGCCAGCACCAGCACGGAGAGGCGGCGCGCCAGCAGCGCCTCCACCGTGCCGCGGCGAAGCTCCGCATGCGGCGACAGGGCGCGGTCGAGGAAGAACAGCTCGCCGATGAGCGGCACGTCGGCCGCGCTGTCCTCGCCGCCGGCGATCAGGCCGACGGGGCGGCGGCGGAAGCGTTCATCGAGCAGCACCGTGGCGTTGGCGCCGACCACGCCGTCGAGATCAAGCCGCACCACCTGGTTGCGGAGCTCGATGGGCAGCGGCATGGCGGCCTCCGCCTCGCTTGCGCCGGCGGGGATCGGCACGACGGCGCGGTCGAGCGTGCGGCCATCGCTGGTGCGCGCCAGCACGATGGCCTCGCTGGCAATGGGCAGCGGCGTGGTGCGGATGGTGAGCAGCAGGCGGTCCGCCTCCGCCCGCGGTGGCGGCAGCAGGCGCACCGGGCGACCCTCGGCGCGCGCCATGGTCAGCGTGCCGCCGGCCGACAGCGCCTGCGCGAGCGGGGTGAAGGCGCTGCCCTCGGCGGCGTGCTCGATGCCATCGGCGATGTAGAGCGTGGTGAAGGCGCCCGGATGCTGGGCGCGCCAGGCGGTGAGGGATTCGAGCGCCGCCGTGCGATCCGGCGCCCAGGGTTTTGGGCGCAGCGCGGCGATGCGCGCGCGCAATTCCTCGGCCGGCATCAGGCCGGTGATGCGCGGCGTCTCCGCCAGGGCGGGCGCGGCGGTGAGCAGCAGCGCGGTGCGTCGGTCCTCGCGCGCCGCGGCATCCAGCGCGGCGCTGGCGGCGGCGATGCGGTCCGGCCAATCGGCCGCGGCGGCCCAGCCATCGTCGATCGCGATCAGCAGCGGCCCCTCGCCACCCTTGCCCGCCTGCGGCTGCCAGACCGGCCGCGCCAGCCCAAGGATGATCAGCGCCGCCGCCGCGAGGCGCAGCGCCAGCAGCCACCAGGGCGTGCGGGAGGGGGTTTCCTCCGGCGCCGGCAGATCGGCGAGCAGACCGATGGCGGGGAAGGATTGCCGCTTCGGCGCCGGCGGCGTGACACGCAGCAGCCACCAGAGCAGGGGGAGCAGCGGTAGCGCGACGAGCAGCCAGGGCGCCGCGAAGGCGAGGGGGCCGAGGGTGAGCATTATGATGCCCTCAAGCGGCGGGCGCGCGCTCCGCGCGCTTGCCTACGCGCCGACGCGCTGGTGCACCAGAGGGGTGGGTTCGTCTGCGCGCGGGGCCGCTTTCGCGGCCCAAGAAAGAGGCGCGGCGTCCTCATGCCGGCGCCAGCACTTGGTGCAGCGCCAGCAACGCAGCCTCGGGCGGCTGGTCGGTGTGGTGGATGGCGAAGCTCCAGCCGGCGGCCTGGGCCAGGGCCCTCAGCCCTGCGCGATGGCGCTGCACGCGCTCGGCATAGATCGTGCGCACCGATTCCACCCGCGGCACCAGCGCGGCGAGCGCCGTCCCCGCGACCTCCTCGAAGCGGATGCGGCCGGCATAGGGCAGGGTTTCCTCGGCCGGGTCGGTGACCTGCAGCATGTGGCCGCGCACGCTCTGCTGCGCCAGCATCGCGATGACGCGCCGCGTTTCCTCCAAGGGTGCCCAGAAATCGCTGAACAGCACCGCGCGCGCATGACGGGCGAGGCGCGGATCCACCGGATCGCGCGCCATCTGCCCGAGCCCGTCCGCCAGCGCCGGCAGCGCGCCGCGCCCGGCATAGGGGCGCGGCAGGCCGAACAGCCGCACGCGCTCGCCGCCGCGCAGCAGCAGCGAAGACAGCGCCAGCAACAGCAGGGTGGCGCGCAGCGACTTCGCGGGCAGGTTCGGCCCGCTGCGCCAGGCCATCCCCGGGCCGGCATCGCACCACAGCGCCACGGTCTGCGCGGCTTCCCACTCCGTCTCGCGCACGAAGACGCGGTCGGTCTTGGCGCTTTGCCGCCAATCGACGCGGCTTGCCTGGTCGCCGGCGACATAGGGGCGGAACTGCCAGAAGCTCTCGCCGGGGCCGGAGCGGCGGCGGCCATGCACGCCGGGCATCACCGTGACGGCGACGCGATCGGCCTCCACCAGCAAGGGCGGCAGGCGCGCGCCGATCTGCTCCGCCCAAGGTATGGTGACCCTGGCGGTACGGGCCTGTGCGGGGCTAGCCAAGTTGTGCCTTCAGCACGTCGATCACTTCGCTGAGCCGCACGCCATCGGCGCGGGCGGAGAAATTCAGCGCCATGCGATGCCGCAGCACGGGTTCCGCCAGCGCCAGCACATCCTCGACGCTCGGCGCGAGCCGCCCATCCAGCACGGCGCGGGCGCGCGTCGCCAGCATCAGCGCCTGCGCCGCGCGCGGGCCGGGACCATAGGCGAGGTTGCGGCGCACCTCCTCAAGGTTCGTGGTCTCGGGCCGGGCGCTGCGGACCAGCTTCAGGATCGCCTCGAGCACCTGCTCGCCCACCGGCAGGCGGCGGATCAGGTGCTGGGCGGCGATCAGCTCGGCACCGGTCATGGCGGGCTCAGCCTTCGCCTCGCGCGCCCCCGTGGTGGCCAGCAGCATGGCGCGCTCGGCCGCGAGGTCGGGGTAGGAGACGTCGATCTCCAGCAGGAAGCGGTCGAGCTGCGCTTCCGGCAGCGGGTAGGTGCCTTCCTGCTCGATCGGGTTCTGCGTGGCGAGCACATGGAAGGGCGCGGGCAGCGGATGGATTTCGCCGGCAATCGCCACGCGGTGTTCCTGCATGGCTTGCAGCAGCGCCGATTGCGTGCGCGGGCTGGCGCGGTTGATCTCATCCGCCATCAGCAGCTGACAGAAGATCGGCCCCTTGATGAAGCGGAAGGCGCGCTTGCCATGCGCATCCTCCTCCAGCACCTCGCTACCCAGGATGTCCGACGGCATCAGGTCCGGCGTGAACTGCACGCGCTTGGCATCCAGCCCGAGCACGGTGCCGAGCGTCTCCACCAGCTTGGTCTTGCCCAGGCCGGGGACGCCGACGAGCAGCACATGGCCGCCCGAGAGCAGGGTGATGAGGGTGCGTTCCACCACCATCTCCTGCCCGAAGATGACGCGGCCGACAGCTTCGCGGACTTTCCGGAGCCGGTGGCCGAGCGATTCGGCCTCCTGCACCAGAGTTTCAGCCTCATGGGCCTCCGCCACTTCAACCATGCGGGTCCGGCTCCCTATATGACAATCCAGGATATGGGGCGAGGATGCACCGCGCCCACCCTCCGCGCCACCATGGCGTTGTTGCGATGTGTCACATCGCGCGACGGTGTTGGGGCGAAGGGTGCCGGGCTGGGGAGCCGGGACAGGTCTTCGTTGGGGCGCGGGATCCGCGGGATCAATTGGGTGATGTGCTGACATGAGCCAGGGCCAGCAGACGGAACACGCAACACGCGCCGGCGTCATTCCCGCGGCGATTCCCCGCGCGGCGAGACCCGGCATGCCGCGACTCGTCGCCGAATGCGGCAGTTTCTCCATGCGCATCGGGCGCGACGGCACCTGGTATTATCGCGGCAGCCCGATCGGTCGGAAGGAGCTGGTCTGCCTGTTCGCCTCGGTGCTGAAGCGCGAGGCCGATGGCAGCTACTGGCTGGAAACCCCGGTGGAACGCGGGCGGATCGAGGTGGATGACGCGCCCTTCGTCGCCGTCGAGATGTGGTGGCGCAATTGCGCCGACCCCTTCTCCCCCAGCCCCGAACCGCGGCAATGCCTGACCTTCCGCACCAACCTCGATGAGATGGTGACGGCCGATTCGCAGCATCCGATCCGGGTTGCGATCGACCCGAAATCGCGCGAGCCGCGCCCCTACATCACCATCCGCCCGGGGCTGGAAGCGCGCATCAACCGCGCCGTGTTTTACGAACTGGTGGCGCTGGCCGAGCCCGAGACCATCGATGGCCGCAGCTTGCTCGGCGTCTGGTCCGAGGGCGTGTTCTTCCCGATCGACGAAGCGCCCGAGGCTCCGCGCCTCGCCGCCGAGTGATATCTGCGCAGCGCGACATCGTCGCGCGCTTGTCGGACCCGTTGGCGCTCGCCCGCGCCACCCCCACCATGTCGGACGATGCCGAGGCCGCGGCGTCCGCGCGCGGCGGTCTGGTCGCGGCCGCGGTGCTGGTGCCGATCATCTGGCATCCGGCCGGCGCCAGCGTGCTGCTGACTCTCCGTGCCGCGCGGCTTTCCTCCCATGCCGGGCAGGTCGCCTTTCCCGGCGGGCGGATCGAGGCCGGCGAGACGCCCGAACAGGCCGCGCTCCGCGAAGCGGCGGAGGAGGTGGGGCTCGACCCCGCCGCCGCCACGCTGATCGGCACGCTGCCGGAACACCTGACCGGCACCGGCTATCGCGTGACGCCGGTGGTTGCCAGCATCGAGCCGCCGGTGGTGCTTACCGCCGATCCGAACGAGGTCGCGGCGATGTTCGAATTGCCGCTCGCCACCGTGCTCGATCCGCTGGCACCGGAACGAAGGCGCGCCGAGCATCGCGGCCGGATGCGCGAATTCTGGGCCTGGCCGCATGACGAACACCTGATCTGGGGCGCCACCGCCGCCATCCTGGTGAACCTCGCGCGGGTGCTGCGCGATCCGGGGTGAGGTTTATCTCTCGGTCTGGTCCAGCCAGCGGCTGAGCACGCCCGCCAGCACCGCGCCGACCAGCGGTGCCACCCAGAACAGCCAGAGCTGCTCCAGGGCGCGCCCGCCCAGCACCAGCGCCGGGCCGGAGCTGCGGGCCGGGTTCACGCTCGTGCCGGTGACCGGGATGCTGACCAAGTGGATCAGCGTCAGCCCCAGGCCGATGGCGATCGGCGCGAAGCCGGCCGGCGCGCGCGAGGATGTGGCGCCCAGGATGATCACCAGGAAGAAGAAGGTCATCACCACCTCGGTGACGAAGCTCGACGCCAGGCTGAAATCGCCGGGCGAGCCGCCCGCATAGCCATTGGCGCCGAGCCCGCCGGTATAGGTCGGGCTGCCGGAGGCGATCACCAGCAGCACCAGCGCGCCGCCCACCGCGCCGGCCAACTGCGCGCCGATATAGCCCGGCGCCTCGCGCGCCTCGAACCGGCCGGCCGCGACGAGGCCGATGGTGACGGCGGGGTTCAGGTGGCAGCCCGAGACATGGCCGATCGCATAGGCCATGGTCAGCACGGTGAGGCCGAAGGCGAGCGAAATGCCGACGATGCCGATGCCGATCTCGGGGAATTTGCCGGCCAACACGGCGCTGCCGCAACCGCCGAGGACGAGCCAGAAGGTGCCGAGGAATTCGGCGGTAAGCTTGCGTGTCAAAATGGTCTCCCCCCGGAGAAAAATGGCCGTGTCCGCATCGTGCGCTGGTCAGGCTGCGGATTCGGTGACGGCCACGTAAATATTTCGTCAGGCGGATGGTGGATCGCCGTCGCGCGCGCGGTCGAGCGCGGCACGCAGCCGGCGCAGCAGTGGCAGCGCCGAGGCGACCTGCTCGGCGGAGATGTCGGGCGCCACCGCAGCCAGCTGCACCTCGGCGATCGCCACCACGCGGTCCCGCATGGCCCGCCCTGGGTCCGTCAGGAACACCAGCTTGCCCCGGCCGTCGCGCGGGTCGGGCGCGAGGCGCACCAGGCCGCGCGCCTCGAGTTTCTGGATGGTGTTGGTCATGGCCGGGCGCTCGACCTGCACGGCGCGGGCGATGCGCGCCAGGCTGCGCCCATCGCCCATCCGCACCAGGTGGTTGAGCACCACGAAATGCGACACCCGGAG
>NZ_JAIVFV010000208.1 GCF_020829445.1 Nostoc sp. CHAB 5836 | reverse complement strand
CCTCCTTCGCCACCGGGCGCGATGTGGGCGTGGCGCGCCGCCCACGCGCGCGCAGCCGCGCGAAGGCGCCGGAGGCACGCGCCCTCAGCGCAGGTGCTGGGTCTGGGTTTGCCATAGGTGCCGATAGATGTCGCAACGCTCGAGCAGCACCGCATGCGGCGCGCAATCCACCAGCCTGCCCTGTTCGAGCACGATGATCGCATCCGCCTGCACCAGCGAGGAGAGGCGATGCGAGACGATGACCATGGTGCGCCCGCGCGCGATCTCCGCCAAATTGCGCTGGATGATCGCCTCGCTGTCGGGGTCCAGCGCGCTGGTCGCCTCATCGAACACCAGCAGGCGCGGGCGGGTGAGCAAGGCGCGCGCGATGGCGATGCGCTGGCGCTGCCCGCCGGAGAAATTGCTGGCGCCCTCCTCGACGATTGTGTCGTAGGACATCGGCAGGCGATCGATGAATTCCTGCGCACCGGCCAGGCGCGCGACCTCGATGATCTCCTCGATCGGCGCGTCCGGTCGTGTGGCGGCGATGTTGTCGCGGATGGTGCCGCTGAATAGCAGATTGTCCTGCAGCACAACGCCGATGCCGCGCCGCAGGTGGTTGAGGTCGATGTGCCGCAGGTCGACGCCATCGAGGTGGATCAGCCCCGATTGCGGCGTCTGGATCGCCTGGATCATGCGCGTGATCGTGGTCTTGCCCGAGCCCGATCGCCCGACCACGCCGATCACCTGGCCCGGCTCCACGCTGAAGGATACGCGGTCGAGCGCCGGCGTCGCGCTGCCGGGGTAGCGGAACGTCACCTGCTCGAATTGCAGGCGGCCATTGATCGGCGGGCGCGCCATGCGCAGCGCGCTGCCGCGCTCGGGCGGCGTGTTCATCACCGTGCCGAGCATGCGGACGGAGAGCGCAGCTTCCTGATACTCGTTGATCAACGCCACCATCTGCACCAGGGGTCCGGTGACGCGGCCCGACAGCATGGTGAAGGCCACCAGCGCCCCCAGCGTCAGCGCGCCATCGAAGACGAGCATGGCGCCCAGCGCGAGCACGGCGATCTGCATCAGCTTCTCGAGCACGCCCGTCGCCACGCTGCCGGTGGCGCCGATGCGGCCGACGGCTTCGTGCTGGCGCACCGCGGCGGCAAGCTTCTGGTCCCACGCCTTCTGGCGCGCAGGCTCCAGCACCAGCGACTTCACGGCGCGCATGTTGTGCAGCGTCTCGACCAGGTGCGCCTGGCGCGCGCCCTCGGTCTCGTAGAGCCTGTTGAGACGGCCGCGGAAGGTCGGCACCATGGCGCCGATCACCGCGGCGATGGCGAGCGAGAAACCCAGCACCACCAGCGTCAGCACGCCGCTGTACAACGCCAGGAACACCAGCAGGATGGGCAGCAGCGCGGCGTCCAGCAAGGTCTGGAACAGGCGGCCGGTGAGGAAGTGGCGCAGCTTCTCGGTCTGCTGCATGTGCCGCACGAGCACGCCGGCGGCGTGGCTCTCGAAGAAGGAGAGCGGCAGCGACAACAGGTGCTGGAAGGTACGCGCGCCGAGCCGGGCGTCGATCTTGTTGCTCGCCAGCAGCATCAATTGCTGGCGCACATAGCTGAAGAAGCCGTCGAACACCGTGAGCAGCACGAAGATGCCCACCACGACATACAGCGTCTGATACGCCTGGTGCGTGATGACCTTGTCGATCATCACCTGGAACAGCAACGGAATGGCGAAGCCGATGAGGTTCGCGACCACCGCGGCAATCGCCACGCCGGCGAAGAAGCGGCGATGGCGGATGATCTCTGGCATGAACCAGCGGAAGCCGAAGGGCTGGTTCTCATCGGTCAGCGCATGCACGCGCTTGACCAGCACGAGCGTGCCGGACCACGCCTCCTCGAAGGCCTCGCGCGGGATCAGCCGCACGCCCTCATGCTCGGCGTCGGGATCGAGCACGGCGGCGAGCTTGCCGCCATCCGCGCCTTCCATGATGTGGATCAGGATGAACCAGCTGCCGTCACGCCGCACCGCCAGCGCGGGATAGGCGGTGCCGAGTGCCGAAGCCTTCTCCCACCCCGCATCCCGCAGCGCCTGGCCCTTCAGCCCGGCATCCCGCAGCGCGCGCAGCACGGATGGCACCATGTCGGCATGGCCGATCGCGGGCAGCTCGTCGGGGGCCAGGTGCAGCCCGTGATGCATGGCCACGAGGAACACGCAGCGCAGCGCCGTGAGTTCCGGCGCGAGGTTCCTGTCCGAGATGGTCATCCGCGCAATCGTGTCAGCGGATGGCGACGCGCGCCGCTCCGCCGCCTTCCAGCACACGCAGTCCGCTCGCTTCCGGCACGCGCATCCCGAGTTGCTCGGCGAAATAGGCGATGGTGCGGCGCAGCCCGTGTTCCAGCTTCACGGTGGGCTGCCAGCCCAGCAGCGCGCGCGCCTTGGTGATGTCCGGGCAGCGCTGCATCGGGTCGTCCTGCGGCAGCGGCCGTTGCGTGACGCCGGCGCGCGAGCCCGTCAGGCGTGCGACCTCCTGCGCCAATTCGCGGATGGTGAATTCATCCGGGTTGCCGATGTTGATCGGCCCCGTCACACCATCCGGCGCACGCATCAGGCGCAGGATGCCCTCCACCAGATCGTCCACATAGCAGAAGGAGCGTGTCTGTTGCCCGTCGCCATAGAGGGTGATGGGTTCGCCCCGCAGCGCCTGGACGATGAAGTTGGACACCACGCGCCCGTCATTCGGGTGCATGCGCGGGCCATAGGTGTTGAAGATTCGTGCCACGCGGATGTTGACGCCATCCTGCCGGTGATAGTCGAAGAACAGCGTTTCGGCGCAGCGCTTACCTTCATCGTAGCAGGCGCGAATCCCGATCGGGTTCACCGCGCCGCGATATTCCTCCGGCTGCGGATGCATCTGCGGATCGCCATAGACCTCCGAGGTCGAGGCCTGGAAAATCCTGGCATTCAGCCGCTTCGCGAGATCCAGCAGGTTGATCGCGCCATGCACCGAGGTGCGTACCGTCTGCACCGGGTTGTGCTGGTAATGCACGGGCGAGGCCGGGCAGGCGAGGTTGTAGATCTCGTCCACCTCCACCTGCAGCGGCTGCGTCACGTCGTGGCGGATCAGCTCGAAATGCGAGTGCGGCAGCAAATGGCGGATGTTGTCGCGCGAGCCCGTGAAGAAATTGTCGACACAGATCACCTCCTCGCCTTCCGCGAGCAGGCGTTCGCAGAGATGCGAGCCGAGGAAGCCGGCGCCTCCGGTGACCAGGACGCGTTTTCGCGTGCGCTTCATGCGGCTTCTCCGCTGCGGGGATCGAGGCCGCAGAGTGCCGCAGGGAAGCTTGCGAAAGCGTTAGCGTCGCTCGTAGATCAGCCGCGCGCGGATGGTGCCGGGCAGGGCGCGCAACTCGGCCAGGATGGCTTCGGCATCGTCGCGCGCCTCGACGCTCTCCACCACCACATAGCCGAGCTCCGAATCTGTCTGATAATACTGCGCGGCGATGTTGAGGCCGCGGCGCCCGAAGCTCTCATTGATGCGCGAGAGAATGCCCGGCGCGTCGCGATGCAGATGCGTCCAGCGTGCACCGGTCGGCCGCGCCGGCAGCTGCACCTGTGGCAGGTTGACGCTGCCGGGCGTGGTGCCGGTGTCGCTGTAATCCACCAACTTGCGCGCGACTTCCTGGCCGATGCGATCCTGCGCCTCGCTCGTGCTGCCGCCGATATGCGGCGTCAGAATCACGTTGGGCAGGCCCTGCAAAGGGCTGACGAAAGCCTCGCCATTGCGCTTCGGCTCCACGGGAAACACATCCACCGCCGCGCCGAGGATGCGCTTCTCGCGCAATGCCGCGGCCAGCGCCTCCATATCCACCACCGTGCCGCGGGCATTGTTGATGAACACCGCGCTCGGTTTCATCGCGGCCAGCTCGGCGCCACCGATCATGTTGAGGGTATCGGCGGTCTCCGGCACATGGATCGTCACGACATCGGATTGCGCCAGCAGGTTGCGCAGCGACCCGGCCGGCATCGCATTGCCATGCGGCAGCTTGGTGGTGTGGTCGTGATACAACACCCGCATGCCATAGGCCTCGGCCAGCACCGAAAGCTGGCTGCCGATATTGCCGTAGCCGATGATGCCGAGTGTCTTGCCGCGCATCTCCCAGGAATTCGCCGCCGATTTGTCCCAGCCGCCGGCATGGGCGGCGATGGATTTGTCGACGATGCCGCGCATCAGCATCACGGCCTCGGCCAGCGTCAGCTCAGCGACGCTGCGGGTGTTGCTGAAGGGCGCGTTGAACACGGCGATGCCACGCCGTGCCGCGGCGCCGAGATCCACCTGGTTGGTGCCGATGCAGAAGCAGCCGATGGCGATCAGCCGGTCGGCGGCCTCCAGCACCGCCTCCGTCACCTCGGTGCGGCTGCGGATGCCGAGAATGTGCACGCCCTTCACCGCTTCAACCAGCGCCTGGCCCTCAAGCGCCTTCTTCTCGCGATGGATGGACCGGTAGTCGGCGGTGGCGAACAGCTCCACCGCGCTGTCGGCGATGCCCTCCAGCAGCAGGATGCGAATGCGGTCTTTGGCGAGGGAGATGCGATCGTTCATGCGGTCTTCCTGCCCGTGAAATTTCGCGACGACAAGGTCGGGCGCGCGGGGCTTGAACGGCAGGGACGCCAGATTACATCGTAGCAATCTGGGTCCGGGCCCCTCTGATTCCGCACAGGCTGACGCTCCTTCGGCGTCGGGCTGCGCTGCGTCATGTCGGATCCTTCACCTGTGCCCGCCGCCATGCGGACGCATCTGGAGGATTTGTTCCTTGCTAGAGTCAATGCCCTTCCTGTTCGCCGACTGGATCGGGAAACCAGCCTGGATGTGGCTGGCCTTCATCGGCATCGTCATCGCCCTGCTGGTGTTCGACCTCGGCATCCTGCATCGCGAGGCGAAGGAGATTCCCGTCTCCGAAAGCCTCATCATGAGCGCCTTCTACATCGGCATCGCCTGTGCCTTCGGCGCCTGGGTGTGGTGGTATCTCGGCCCGCAATCGGGGATGGAGTACTTCACCGGCTTCGCGGTGGAAAAGACGCTGGCGCTCGACAACGTCTTCGTCATCAGCCTGATCTTCACCTACTTCGCCATCCCGCGCCTGTACCAGCATCGCGTGCTGTTCTGGGGCATCATCGGCGTCATCGTGCTGCGCGCGATCATGATCGGCCTCGGCGCCACGCTGGTCAGCCAGTTCGCCTGGGTCATGTGGATCTTCGGCGCCTTCCTGCTGTTCACCGGCATCAAGATGCTGCTGATCGTCGACAACATGCCCGACATCGCGAGCAACCCCGTGCTGCGCTTCATGAAGGCGCGGTTCAACGTGACGAACGAGTTGCATGGCGAGAAGTTCACCGTGCGCCTGCCGGACCCGCGCACGGGCAAGATGGCGCTGTTCATCACGCCGTTGATGCTGGCGCTGGTGCTGGTGGAGATCGCCGACCTGATCTTCGCGGTGGACAGCGTGCCGGCGATCTTCGCCATCACGCAGGACCCGTTCATCGTCTATACCAGCAACATCTTCGCCATTCTCGGCCTGCGCGCGCTGTACTTCGCCCTGGCGGCGATGGTGCATCGCTTCAAGTACCTGAAGTATGCGCTGGCACTGGTGCTGATCTTCATCGGCGGCAAGATCTTCTGGAACCAGGTCTTCGGGAAGATGGACCCGGCCATCAGCCTCAGCGTCACAACCGCCCTGATCGCGGGCGGCGTGATCTGGTCGCTGATCAAGACGCGGAACCAGGTGCCGAACGCGCCTGCGTCCTGACCGCCGCAAGGCTGCCTGCCCGTCATCGGGCAGGCGGGATGGTTTACCGGAAACCACCCGACTGCGAAGCTCCGCCCCCTCGAAAGCGGAGCTTCGCGATGGCGGTTGATCATGTGGTGTTCGATGTCGGCAACGTGCTGATCGAGTGGAGTCCCGAGCACCTCTACCGAAAACTCATTCCAGACGCGGCCGAGCGGGCGCGATTCCTCGCCGAGATATGCACGCCGGACTGGAATCTGGAGCAGGATCGCGGCCGGTCCTGGGCCGATGCGGTGGCGGAACGCATCGCTTTGTTCCCGCAGTACGCCGCGCTGATCCGCGCCTTCGACGAACGCTGGCAGGAAACGGTGCCCGGCGAGGTGCCCGGCAGCGTGGCGCTGCTGGAGGCGCTGCGTGCAGCGGATGTACCGCTCTACGCCATCACCAATTTCTCGGCGCAGAAATTCGCGGAGTCCCGCATCCGTTTTCCCTTCCTCGACCGCTTTCGCGACGTGGTGGTCTCGGCGGAGGAGCGTCTGTTGAAACCGGACCCGGCCATTTATCACCTGCTGCTCGATCGCAATGGGTTGGACGCAGCGCGCTGCCTGTTCATCGATGACAGCGAGAAAAACGTGCGCGGGGCGGAGGCCGTCGGCATGCGCGCACACCACTTCCGGGACGCGACGACCCTGGCGGTGGAATTGCGGAGGCTCGGCCTGATCCCTTAGTTGCATCGGGCGCCGCTGCGCGCCCGATGCAACCTGAAGTTCGTCAATCTGGCATCCGGCTGTCACGAAAAGCCCCGATACAGGCCCCGCTTCGGACGGGGATAGAGGCTTGCCGGGTATCAATATTGACGTTGCGACGCGCCGCTTCGGCAGCGTGACCGCGCTCGACGCCGTCTCGCTGCAGGTGCAGGCCGGAGAATTCGTGGCCCTGGTCGGCCCCTCCGGATGCGGCAAGACCACATTGATGCGCATCGTCGCGGGCATCGAAACCGCGGATTCCGGTCGCATTACCATCAATGGGCGCGACGTCACGCAGCTGCGCGCGGCCGAGCGTGACGTGGCGATGGTGTTCCAATCCTATGCGCTCTATCCGCACCTCACCGCGGCGCAGAATATCGCCGTGCCGCTGGCCATGCGCCGGCTTTCGGCCTGGCAGCGCCTTCCTCTGATCGGCCGCTTCCTGCCCGGCACGCGCGCACGTCACGCAGGGATTGCCGAGGATGTGACGCAGGCCGCGGCCTCGCTCGGCCTTGGCGCTTTGCTCGACAGGCGGCCCGGGCAGCTCTCCGGCGGGCAGCGCCAACGGGTTGCGCTGGCGCGCGCCATCGTGCGCCAACCGGCGGTCTTCCTGATGGACGAGCCGCTGTCGAATCTCGATGCCGCTTTGCGCGTCCAGACACGGCGCGAGATCGTCGAGATTCACCGCCGGGTCGGCGCGGCGACGCTCTATGTCACGCATGACCAGTCCGAGGCGTTGACCATGGCGGATCGCGTCGCCGTGATGCAGGCGGGGCGCATCCTGCAGGTCGCGACGCCGGAGGCGATCTACGCCGATCCGCAGGATTTGCGCGTCGCCACCTTCATCGGCAGCCCGCGCATCAACACGCTGCCCGCCGAGGCTGATGCCGAGGGCCTGGTGCGGGTGAGTGGTGCGCCGACGGGCCTGTACGCTGCGCCGGGGCGGCTGACGCTCGCGCTGCGGCCCGAGGACCTTCGCATTGCGCCGCAGGGCTTGCCGGTGCTGGTCGAGGGCGTCGAGTTTCTCGGCGAGAGCCTGCTGCTGCATGCGTGCCACGCGCCGAGCGGTGAGGCGATCGTGATGCGCCTTGCGCCCGAAGCCCCGCGCCCCGTGCAAGGCGAGACGCTGCATCTCAGCTTCGATGCCACGCGCGCCCTGCTGTTCAACGTGGCAGGCCAGCGCGTGGCACTCCGCAATGCAGCGCTGCAAGTGCAGGAGCAGGCCTTTGTCTGAGGCCGTCGCCGGACGCATCGCCACGCGGCGCGCGCCCGTGGGCGAGGCGCTGGCCGGGGTGATGCTCAGCGTGCCGGCGGGCATCGCCTATCTGCTGATGCTGCTGCTGCCCACGCTCGCCACCATCCTGCTCGCCTTCACCGACTACGAGCTTGGCATGCCCGGCTTCGCCTGGATCGGCTTCGACAACTTCACCGAGATGCTGGAGGATCGCGGCTTCGCGATCGCGCTGCGCAACACGATCGTCTATGTCGGCATCGTCACGCCGCTGTCCATCCTGCTCGGCCTTGGCGCGGCATTGCTGATCGAGGCGGGCATACGCGGGCGCGCCACCTTCCGCGCGGTGTTCTTCCTGCCGGTGGTCTCGCTCACCGTCGCCATGGCGGCGGCCTGGCAGTATCTGCTGCACCCCACGATCGGCCCGCTCAACGCCATCTTGCGGCAGCTCGGCATTGAAGCGCCGCCCTTCTGGCTCTCCTCCTCCGACTGGGTGCTGCTGAGCCTCGCCGCGATCGGGATCTGGGAAAACCTCGGCTACAACATGGTGCTGTTCCTGGCCGGCCTGACCGCCATTCCGCGCGAACTCTACCACGCGGCGGAGGTGGATGGCGCGAAGGGCATGCTGGACCGTTTCCGCCTGGTCACCTGGCCCCTGCTCGGCCCGACCACGCTGTTCGTCGTGACCATCACCATGATCCGCAGCATCCGCGTGTTCGACACGGTGGCGGTGCTGACGCAGGGCGGGCCGAACCGCGCCTCCGAAGTGCTGCTCTACACCATGTACAAGGAGGGCTTCACCTTCCTCCGCCTCGGCTATTCGGCTGCGATCACGCTGGTGTTCCTGCTGATGGTGCTGGGCCTGGTGTGGCTGCAGACCAAGGCGCTCGACAGGCGTGTGCACTATGGTTGAGCGCAAGCGCAGCCTGCTGGCCGATACGCCGCGGCTGGTGCTGCTGGGCGTGCTCGGGCTGGTCGTCCTGATGCCCTACATCTGGATGGTCTCGGCCAGCCTGAAGCCGCTCGACGAGTTGTTCCGTGCAAGCCTGCAACTCTGGCCGGAACGTTTCCACGCGATCGAGAATTACGGCCGCGTGTTCAGCCAGATTCCCGTCTTCCACTATCTGTGGAACGGTGTGGTGGTCTGCGCCGGCATCCTGTTCTTCCAGCTGCTGTTCGCGGTGCCGGCCGGCTATGCGCTGGCCAAGCTGAACTTTCCCGGGCGCGATTATGTGTTCGGCCTGGTGATGCTCGGCCTGCTGGTGCCGCCGCATGTGCCGGCGCTGCCCTTGTATGTGGCGTTCAGCCAGGCCGGTTGGCTCAACACCTATGCCGCGCTGATCCTGCCCTTCACCATCTCGGTTTTCGCGATCTTCCTGTTCCGGCAATTCTTCAAGGCGCTGCCGGATGAGTTGATCCACGCGGCGCGCCTCGATGGCATGGGCGAGCTCGAGATCGTCTGGCGCGTCGTGTTGCCCAACGCCTGGCCGGCGGCGACCGCCTTCGCCATCTTCTCGGTCGTCGCGCATTGGAACGATCTGTTCTGGCCGCTGATCGTCATCGAGGGCCAGGCGCGTGCGACGCCGGCGCTGGGCGTGCTGTATTTCCGCTCCGACGAGGCGGGCGATGATTTCGCGGCGCTGATGGCGGCCGCGGTGATCATGACGCTGCCGCTGGTGCTCGCCTTCCTGTTCGCGCAGCGCCGCTTCGTCGAAGGCATCGCCACCACCGGCCTCAAGGGCTGAATCAGGAGAACACGCGCATGGCACGCCTTCTTCGTCGTCGCACCCTGGCCGGCGCGGCGCTCGGCATCCTCGCCGCGCCAGCGCTGCGCGCACAATCCACTGTCGAGATCACGGTGCACTACGCGCAGCCGCACATCTTCCGTGAATCGAAGGAGGCCGTGGCGGCCGCCTTTGCGCGGCACGAGCCGGGCATCCGCATCAACTGGGTGACCACGCCGAACTACGATGAAGGCTTGCAGCTGATCCTGCGCCAGGCTGTCTCCGGCACCCAGGCGGACCTCACCTATCAGGGCCTCAACCGGCTGCGCCTGCTGGCCGAGCGCGGCATCTGCCAGGACCTTACGCCCTTCCTCGCGCGCGAGGGCAATCCTGCCGTGCAGGGCTACAACGAGACGATCCTCGGCCTCGGCCGCGCGGGCGGGATGCAGGCGGGCCTCGCCTATGCCGTCTCGACCATGATCACCTACATGAACGTCGATGTAGTGCGCCGCGCCGGGATCGAGCCCGAGGCTTTTCCCACAAGCTGGGATGGCGTGCTCCAACTCGCCGAGCGCATCGCGCGCGCGCCGAATGCGCCGGACCCTCTCTTCTACGATGTCGGCGAATGGGCCTGGTCGGCGCTGCTCTATGGCCATGGCGGCGCCTGGATGAGCGCCGATGAGCGCCGCTTCCTGATGGACAGCCCCGAGGGCCTCGCCGCCATGTGGCTCTACCAGCGCATCCTGCGCGAGGGGCGGATGCCGAACCTCAACACGCCCGCGGGCCAGCAGGCCTTCGGCGCCGGGCGCATCGGCATCCGCTTCGGCTCCACCGCCTTCCTGCGCAATGTCATCCAGTCGGTGGGCCAGAACTTCCCGATTGCCACCACCATCATGCCGGTGATCGATGCGCAGCGCGGGCGGCTCCAGGTCGGCGGCTCGGCGGGGATGTTGCTGGCGCGCGACCCTGCGCGGCAGGAAGCGGCGT
>NZ_JAIVFV010000207.1 GCF_020829445.1 Nostoc sp. CHAB 5836 | reverse complement strand
GGAGCGCAAAAGCCGCTCCTGGGCCTCCTCCACGCTCGCCTTCGTCTCGTCATCGGTCTTCAAGAGCTCCTCGCGCCGGCGCACGTCGCGCTGGGCCTGCTCGAACGTCGCCTCGTTGCCCCGCAGGCGGGCCTCCTCCCCCCGCAGCTGCGCCTGGGCGCTCTCCAGCGAGGCCGCCAGGTCGCGCGAGTCGAGCTTCACCACCACGTCGTCCTTGCGGACGTGCTCGCCTTCGCGGAACGGCAGGTCGGTGATCCGCGCGATGACCTGCGCCGAGATCTGCACCTTCGTCTTGGGCTCGATGGAGCCGGGCGCATTGACCACTCGCGTGATGCTCCCCTTCGCCGCCGCCTCCAGCCGGACCTCCGTCGGCTTCTGCTGGAGCACCGAGTTCTTGAACCATTGCTCGGTGCCAGGGCTCTTGGAGATGAAATACCCCCCCACGCCGCAGACCAGCACGCTCGCCACGAACAGGATGATCAGCCATTTCAACACGCGCCTGTTCTCCGGAGAGAGGAAAGGGAAGTCTGTAGAGAGGCAAACCGCGACCGCTCCGCACCCCTGCTCAGGGTGCCTCTGGGTGGTTGTCCCGACCGCTTTCACACATGTCTCGCCACCACGCACGTACTTCGATGAGCAATAAGGATTGTTCGCCGATCGGTTTCGTTTTCACGATGGAATCGGATGCCGCGATCGTCCAGAGACTCATTCGCAACGACAGGGACCGCAAAAACAAAGCCGCGGCGACCGACGGTGCTTCCGTCGCTTCGCCGCGAGGTCTTCGCGAATGCCCAGGAGAGGATTTGAACCTCCATGCCCGTGAAGGCGCTACCACCTCAAGGTAGTGCGTCTGCCAATTTCGCCACCTGGGCGTTTGGGTGGGAGGGGAGGATACGCCCGCACTACCCGCGGAACAAGCGCCGGGCACCACCCGCCGAAATCCCCTTCGGCACGCCCCTATTCTTGTCTCCAGCTAGGACTAGACCTTCGCCGCCGGGCTCCCCCGGCCTGACCAATCGCAGAGTTGACCATGATGACCCATTCCGCCCCCGGCACACCCTCATCATCCCATGCCGACCACGCCTGGCGGCCCGTGCTGGAGCGCGTGAAGACGCTCGCCCACCAGTCCGAGCTCTTCGGCCGGGTTGAGTTCCTGGAAGGCGGTGCAATCCTGAGCTGCGAGGCGCCGGCCGCCGCGGCGCCGGCGTTCTACCGCGTCTTCGCGGAGAACGGCAAGCTCTGGGTTTCGCTGGTCACGCCGGACCGCTACCTCAGCCAGTCCGTCGAGCAGGACTTGGTGCACACTGGCGACAAGCTCGGCGACCTCATCCAGGATGAGCTGATCGACGTCGAGCATCCAGCCCCTTACCGGCCGGTGGTTGAGCACTTCCGCGATCCGATGAAGCTTTTCACTTTCCGCTCGGCAGTGCCGGCGTCCGACTTGACCGGAACGGTCGATGAGAATGCCCGGCGCGTGTGGCTGACGCTCAAGGCGTACCAGGCGTGCTTCGTCAACCTCGGCGACATCGAGGCCGATGACGACGAATGACGCCGGCGCGTCGGGTGATGTGCCGAGGCCCCGCGCTCCTTGCCTATATTCCGCGTCCGCCCCGCGTCTTGAACGTGTTTGGTCGCCGGCTGGTTCTCTCGGCCGAGGCGAGGCGGTCTTTGCTTGGAGCTCGCCATGCGCGTCGTCATGCTCGGGTGGGAGTTTCCACCTTTCATCTCCGGCGGTCTGGGCACCGCCTGCTACGGGCTGACCAAGGCGCTGGACGCCCGCGGCCATGAGATCATGTTCGTTCTCCCCCGCCCGGTGGACCGCAGCAAGACCAGCCACATCCGCCTGCTCTCTCCCGAAGGCGCGATCAATCCCGGCCCCGTCCGCATGAGCGACGGCACGCTGGTGCAGACCGGCACGGAGATCACCTCCGAGCGCGTGCATGTCGGCTCCTCCGGCACGCATGCATTTTCCCATGCCCGGTTCGTGGGCGTCCCCGCCGGCTTCGCGTCGCCCTACGGCGACGGCGGCCGGGTGGCCGGCAAGTTCCGCACCGTCCGCTCCACCCAGCCCGACGGCTCGGTGATCGAGACCGTCGAGGAAATCTCCTGGTCCGACGAGCACGATGAGGAGCTCACGCACGCGAAGGCGACCTTCGCCGTCGGCTCCTCGGGTGCCGGCGCGCACTACCGGGGCGACCTGGTCGCCGAGAGCGAGCGGTACGCCCGCCTGGTGGTCGCCCTGGCCCGCAGCGAATCCTTCGACGCCGTGCACGCGCATGACTGGCTCACCTTCCCCGCGGGCCAGGCCCTGGCCCGCGTCACCGGCAAGCCGCTGATCGTCCACGTCCACAGCACGGAGTTCGACCGCTCGGGCGACAATGTCCACCAGCGGGTGTACGACATCGAACGAAGGGGCATGATGGCCGCCATGCGCGTCATCGCCGTGAGCGAGCTGACCAAGAGCATCTGCGTCCGCCGCTACGGCATCCCGGCCGACCGGGTCGACGTCGTCTACAACGGCATCGACGCCGAACACCAGGCTCCCCCGGGCTCGGACATCCGCTCCAAGGACAAGATCGTGCTCTTCCTGGGCAGGATCACCATGCAGAAGGGGCCGGAGTACTTCATCGCCGCCGCCCGGCGCGTGCTCGAAAAGGTTCCCGACGCCAAGTTCATCATGGCCGGCTCCGGCGACATGGAGCTGAGGATGATCGAGCTGGCCGCCCACTACGGCATCGGCCACCGCGTGCTCTTCACCGGCTTCCTGCGGGGCGGCGACGTCGACCGCATCTACTCCATGGCCGACTGCTACGTCATGCCCAGCGTCTCGGAGCCCTTCGGCATCGCCCCGCTGGAGGCCATGCGCAGCGACGTGCCGGTGATCATCAGCAAGCAGTCGGGGGTCAGCGAGGTGCTCACCCACGCCCTGAAGGTGGACTTCTGGGACATCGACGAGATGGCCAACAAGATCGTCGCCGTCCTCCGCCACCCGCCTTTGAGCCAGACCCTCCGCGAGCACGGCAACTTCGAGATCAAGCGCCTGACCTGGGAAGGCGCCGCCAAGGCGTGCGAGCGGACCTACGAACAGGCCGCAGCCGGCCAAGCGGCCCTGATGATCGGCTGATGCGCCGTTTCTGAAGCGTGCGCCGACCAGAGCGGCATGAATAAAGGCCCCGGTCATGCCGACCGAGGCCTTTCATTGGCGTTGTTATAACTTGACGGCGCGACTCAGTTGCCGCCGACGATCACCGGACGCTGGCTCGGCGGAAGCGACTCAGCCTGCTTGAGCGCGGCTTCGTCGCGGATGCGTGCCTTCTCGTATTCCTTTTGCTCCGCCGCCTGCTCCTGGGGAGTCTTGTTCGGCGGAGGGGCGTCGCTGCCGAACAGGTTGATCACCCCCGCCTGCTGGAGCAGCATCACGCCCGCAACCAGGAAACACGCCACGATGATGCCGATCTTGACGCCTTGATTGCTGGTGCTCCCCTTCCCCTTCCCCTTCCCCGCATCCTTCGACGACTTGCCCGACTTCTTGTCCATCTGCTTGTCGAAGTTCAGACCCTCGGTGAGACTGCCCATGTAAGCCCCTTTCAAAGTCGCCACCCGATTGCTCTACGAAACACGCACGCGGGGTGATTACGAGAGTTTACCCTACGTCCCGCTTCTGGAACAGCAAGATCGCCAGGGAAAGAAACAGCACGATCTGGGTCGCGGCATAGATGCACAGCATCGCCAGATGCCCCACCGGGATGAGCTGGTTCTGCGTGACGGCATCCAGCAGCCAGAAGAACTGAAGATTGGGGATGACGCCCCAGATTGCCAGGGCCCAGGGGTTGACCTTGGTCCGCCGGTCAAAGAGATAATCATCCTGCTGAGGAGGGCGGGAAATCCGAACTCCCGTGCCGCCGATGTTCTTCAGGGTGAGCTTCAGCTCCCCCACGTTCCACGCCGTCACAACCAGCGCCGGAGGCGTGCCCTGCCGGAGCATCGCCTCGCCGCCATTGCCCCCCGGGGGCGGGGCGTACGGCTCGAAGTCCGCGTGGCTCATCGTCGAGCCGTTGGGGATCGGCCCGTACCAGAGCGACTGACCGACATTCAAGGCCCTTACGGGGGCGGATCGCAGCGTCAGAATGTACTCATCCCCGGACTCCGCAAACGCGCGGAACCTTTCCCGCTCCGGGTCGGCCAGCCGCACCCTGGCCAGCGGCTTGTTGTCATACGCCCGCTGCCCCACGAGAAAACTGGACATGAGCCCCAGCAGCATGGCCCCGAGGCAGGTCACGATCGTCATGACCTGGCCAAGGCGGGTCGACGCCGCCACCGCGATCGCCGCCATCACCCAGAGCGAGAGCAGCACGGTCAGGCACGCGATGGCCACCTGCGGCTTGAAGTCCTTCAGCAGCGATTGCAGCTCCCACTTCTTGCTGAACATCATCACCAGCACGAAAGCGATCGCCATCAGCGGCAGCAGGAGAAGCGACGCCGTCTGCGTGAAATGCCACCCGTAGAAGAAGTTCCCCCACACCGCCACGAACAGCGAGATGCCCAGCGCCGAAAGGGCGAAGACCAGCACCGGCGCATCCAGGTCCTGCCCCGCCGTCGTCATGACGCCGTGCCGGAGGCCCAGCCAGACGAACAGCACCATCTGGATCACGGCGACCGTGATCGCCCCCGCCGCCCCGAGGTATTTGCCCAGGACCACGACAAACCGCGCAACCGGCTTGGAGACGACCGTCAGGACCGTCTTGTTCTCGATCTCCCGGCTGACGGCGCTGGTGGCGGTGAAAGCCCCCAGCAGCGTGCCGCACAGGAAGACCGTCGCCAGCGAAACGTCGAGCAGCAGCTTGTCGTCGCCGGAGACCTCTCCAACCTCCGACATGCCCATCGTGTACCCGGTCGACCACGTCGTCATCACGATCGCCGCTCCGGCGATCATCAGCAGGACGAAGTAGATGGGCTGGCGGACCGCTTCAATGAATGTCGTGCGCGCGATGGTCAGGGTTTGCGAAATCATGTGTATAAGCCGTCGGATGCGATCCCGATCCCCCCGCCCAGCCGACCCCATATGGGCGAACGCCGCACTCGGCAGACCTGCCGAGATGATGAGCCCCGCTCCCGAAGGCGTGGAGGATAGCGACAACGCCGCGCGGCATCCAACCCGTCCGCGCGGCGGAACGCCATCCGTACGGCAACGAGGGCCGGAAAGTTCCATCCCGGGCGCGAACCGGCACGTTTCTATTGCGTAAGGACCGTCCGGCCTGGCCGTCTTGCGCGCTCTTTGCGCCAAGCGGCCCTGACATCTTCCGCTTCTTCTGCAAGCACGACGCCTGATCTTTCGGCGTGGGTGGACAGATGCGGACAAAGATGCCAGAATAGCCCCCCGTCGTACGGGCTTGGACTCAGACGAGTTCGGCCCGAACGGCACATTGCCTGGGCCCAGGGAAGGGCTCAAGCGCATCCATGCAGGGTGCGCGACAGGCACATGCAGGCGGGCTCGGGGACGGGAGGCGGGGCGGCGGCTTTGTTCTGAAGCCGGCCGAGTCGAGGCGACGGATCGGGAGAGGTTCGGGCGGTGCGCGTTGCGCCCGGGCTTGAGGTACCCTCAGCGTTCCACGCGGGCATGACCACCCGCGAGTTTGATCGACGGACACGGAGCACGCATGAAAGCCGACTATCTCAGCTACGCCCGCGCGACGAGTGTGAGTCTTCTGGGCCTGGTGATCCAAGTGGTGCTGGGCGTCGGCCTCCTCATCTACTCCGTGCTGGGGCGCGACCATGCCGCCCAAAGCGGCGCGTACGCCATCCTGCTGGGCGCCATCGTGTGGATCGTCCTTGCGGTGGTGTATGACCAGCACCGCCGCGAGCGCATCGAGGCCCTGGAGCAGGAGCAGCTGGACGCCGCCAAGGAGGGCTCGGTCTTCTCCGCCTCGACCGAAGACCTCCGCGTCAACGCCCGCCGCCTGGCGTGGATGCACTCGTTCCTGGTCCCCGGCGTCTCCATCCTGCTTGCCGGCCTGCTGATCGCCTTGGCCTACTGGCGCATCACCGACGCCATGGGACGCATCGGCTACGACAAGGCCGGCGTCGATCTGTTCACCAAGCCCCCCCATCGCGGCTGGGCGATCGCCATCGGCCTGGGCCTGGGCATTGTCGGATTCATCTTCGCCCGCTTCGTCTCGGGAATGTCCAAGCAGAAGATGTGGGCGAACCTCCGCGGCGGCGCGGGCTACGCCGTCCTGGCGTCGCTCATCGGCATCGCCATCGCCATCGCCCACTTCGTGGACATGGCCAGCCGCGACGACGCGCTCCGCTACATCCAGATCATCATCCCGGCCCTGGCGGGTTTCCTCGGGGTTGAGATCGTCGTCAGCCTGCTGCTGAACCTTTACCGCCCGCGCAAGCCGGGCGAGATCCCCCGGTCGGCGTTCGACTCGCCGATCCTCGGCTTCGCCGCCTCCCCCGACCGGATCGCCAAGACCCTCGGCGGGGCCATCAGCTACCAGGTCGGCGTCGACGTCACGGGCACCTGGGCCTACAAGCTCGTCGCCCGGGCCGTCCTGCCGCTGCTGCTGCTGGGCGCGGCGGTCATGTGGATCATGACGTGCGTCACGGTCGTCGGCCCCACCGAGCGGGGCATCCGCGTGCGCAACGGGCTGGCGGTCGAGAACGTCGGCCCCGGCCTGCACTTCAAGCTCCCCTGGCCGTTCGAATCCATCGACCGCATGAACGCCTCGCTCCTGCAGGAAGTCGAGCTGGCCACCCCCGCGGCGGGGAACGAGATCCGCGCCCTGCTGTGGACCAACGACCACAAGGTCAAGGAAACCTACGCCCTGGTGCGGACGCAGCCTCGTGCATCCCGCATGGGCGTCGAACCCGCGCATGACGCCTCGCACGACTCGACGCAGACGCTGGAGATCGCGCTGGTGGCCGTGCGCGTGCCGCTGCGGTACCGCGTCAGCGACATCGAGAAGTTCGAGCGGTTCAACGCCCCCGCCACCCGCATCGACGCCCTGACCGCCCTGGCGCGGCGCGAACTGATGCTCGAACTTGCCCGCTACACGGACGACGAAGTCATCGGCCCCCGTCGCGCCGAAGCCGGCGAGGCGGTCCTGCAGCGCGTGCAGAAGGCGTTCGCCGACGCCGACACCGGCGTCGAGGTGCTCTTCGCCGGCATCGAAACCGTCCATCCCCAGCGCGAGGTCGCGCGCGAGTTCGAGAAGATCGTCGCCGCCGGGCGAGTCCGCGAGTCGCTCGTCGACGGCGGGCGGACCGACGCCATCGGCTCCCTCACCCGGGCTGTGGGCGACCTGGCACTTGCCCGCACGATCGTCGAGGAGCTTGAGGCCCGCAAGCAGATGCAGAATGCAGCCGCGGATGCCAAGGCCGTCGCCGAACAGACCACCAAGATCGAGACGCTCATCCTCCGCGCCGGCGGACGGGCGGGCGCCACCCTGGCCCAGGCTCGCGCGGACCGCTGGAACAAGCACATGACCCAGCGCGGCCAGGCGATGGCCTACGAGGGCCGGCTGGCGGCCTTCCGCGCCAACCCCAGCCTTTATAAGGCCACGTTGTACCTGGCCATGCTCCGCGACGAGCTGGCCCACGCCCGCGTCTATCTCGTTCCCGACGGCGCCGATGTGCGCGTGCGCATCAACGCCGAGGACCAGGGCTCGGGCGGCAACATCTTCTCCACCGGAGCGGCGGAGACGGGCAACAAGTAAGCATTCAGCATTCAGCATTCAGCACTCAGCACTCAGCACTCAGCACTCAGCACTCAGCACTCAGCACTCTCAGAATCATCCCGGAGCAGCCATGCAGAAGCTCTTGAAGTACCTCGTCGCGGGCCTGATCGTCCTGGCCATCCTGGCCTTCATGACCACGTATTCGGTCCGTTTCACCGAGAAAGCCGTGGTCACGACCTTCGGCAAGGCCGACCCCGACACGGTGCGCACCACGCCGGGCATGGGTTTCCGCTGGCCGTACCCGATCCAGAGCGTCGTCAAGTACGACACCCGGCCGCGCTTCGTCGAGGCCCTGCCGCAGACCGCCGCCACGCGCGACGAGCGCCAGATCATCGTCTCGGCCTTCATCAGCTGGCGCGTGAGCGACCCGCTGAAGTTCTACCAGCTTTACGGCGGCGGCTCCCGCCCCATCGAGCACCTGCGCATGGCGGACGACCAGCTCAAGGGCTCGCTCTCGGCGGCGATGGCCGCGATCAGCCAGTACCGCCTTGACGAACTCCTCAACGCCCGCGAGGGGAGCAAGCTCGCCGAGCTCGAAGAGAAGATCAAGGAAACGCTCATCAGCCGCACCTCCGCCGGCGGGGCGGGGGCGGCGCTGCAGGAAGGCGGCATCGAGCTGGTCCGGGTCGGCATCTTCAACATCCAGATGCCCGAATCGATCACGTCCAACGTCTTTGAGGCCATGAAGGCCGCACGCACTCGCATCGCCGCCGACGCCGTCAAGAAGGGCGAGGCCGAAGCCGAGTCCATCCGCACCAAGGCCGAGGCCGACAGCAAGACCATCATGGACTTCGTCCGCCAGCGCGCCGAGGCCATCCGCTCGCAGGGCGACCGCGAGGCCGCCGAGTACTTCGCCAAGATGCGCGAGGTGCCCGAGCTGGCCGTCTTCCTCAAGAGCCTGGAGCTCATGCGCGACGGCATCGGCCCCCAGACCACGCTCGTCTGGCCCTTCAGCGCTCCGGGCATGGGCGTGATGAATCCCACCACCGCCTTCGACACCCGAGGCGGGATCGTCCCGCAGATCTTCCCCGAACCGGCGCCCGCCGCTCCGCCCGCCTCCTCCACCCCGGCATCCCCCCCAGCGGGCAGGCCCGCCCGGTCGCCGCAGTGACGCGGCGTCGGCCAGAGCCCTCGCGCCCCTCTCCTTCGCTTGACGCTTTCGTTCCGCATTTCCCCCGCCTCGATCGCTGACAGGATCGACCCATGAGCCAGACCCCAGGCACGAATCCCAACCCGTCGGGGAACGAACCCGCCGCCAACCCCGCGATGATCCGCCGCCGCCCGGCGTCGGTGCAGCTCCGCGCCGGCGGCGCCGGCCAGGACGTCCAGTCGCTGATGGACCCGGCGAACCAGTCGCTGGCCGATGCGCTGAAGATCACCTACCGCATCATCCAGCTGGCGATGCTCGGGCTGGTCGTCGCGTACGCCGCCAGCGGCATGCAGTCGGTCAAGCTCACCGAGACGGGCGTGCGCGTCACGCTCGGCCAGGCGGATTCCGAGCCTCTCCCCCCGGGGTTCGCGTTCAGCCTCCCCACGCCCATGGGCGAGATCATCAAGGTCGACACCAGCGCCATCTCCCTGGACATGGAGCGGGCGTTCTTCCAGCAGGTCGCAGACGAGCACGCGCGGAAGGCCCCCAGCGAGCTGGAGAGCTTCGGCAAGGGCAAGCTCGACCCCCTCGTCGACGGCCACAACCTCACCGGCGACCTGGGGATCGCCCACTCGCGATGGCGCGTGCAGTACCAGCGCTCGGCGAGCCAGATCCTCAAGTATCTGGCCAACGTCAACCCCGCGGCCGAGGAGCGCATCGTCGCCCGGGCCGTCATGCGCGGCGTCGTGCTCGCCTCCAGCCAGGTCTCCATCGACGAGTTCCTCAAGTCGCAGCCCGACCCTCAGCGCAAGGGCCCGCTCCCTCTCGTCGAGTTCACCGCCAAGCAGTACGCCCAGCAGCTGCTGGACGACATGCAGACCGGGCTGGTGATCACCAACCTGGACATGGAGGCCCGCACGCCTCCGCTCTCGCTCCGCAAGGACTTCGCGCAGGTCGACGCCAGCACCCAGGACGCCCGGCGCGAGGCCGAGACCGCCGAGCAGGACCGCAGCACGAGGCTCACCTCCACTGCGGGAGACGCCGCTCCGTACCTCCTGACCCTCATCTCCCGCTTCGACGCACAGCTCGCCAAGGACGATCGCGCCGGCGCCGAGGCGACGCTCCAGACCATCAACGACATGATCGACGGGCGTGAGGTGCAGATCGACGGCGCGGCCGCACCGCGGCTCAAGGGCGCCGCGGCTGCGGCGATCTCCGACGCCGAGCAGTACCGCTCGGCGATCGTCAGCCGCGCCGCGGGCGATGCCCAGCTCTACGGCGCGAAGCTGGACATCTACAAGAGCAATCCCCGCCTGCTGGTCAGCGGAGAATGGCAGTCGGCCTTCAACACCATGATGGCCGGCGCCAGCAAGCCGATCGTCTGGTGGGTGCCCACCGGGCAGCCGGTGGACCTGTGGCTGAACACCAATCCGGAAGTCGCCAAGCAGCGGGCCATGAGCGAGATGCAGAACCGCACCCGCAGGATCAACGAGCAGGAGCAGAAGGAATACCAGAAGATGCGAACGAACGAGTTCTTCACCCCGACCAAGGAAATGCGCGAGTAAGAACCGCTCTCGCCACGCACGCCGGCAACACCGCGTGGATGGGAGAGGTCGTTCGCGCCGGCC
>NZ_JAIVFV010000206.1 GCF_020829445.1 Nostoc sp. CHAB 5836 | reverse complement strand
TCAACGCCTCCGGCCTCTCCGTTCAGTCCATGGATTTCCGAACCAGGCTGCTGGCGCTTCTGGACCGCAACCGGCGGGCCGTGGAACGGGTGATGCTGGAACTCACCGAAAGCGCCGAAATCGACGATGAGGCTGCGGCAAGCGAGACACTCCGCCTGCTGCGCGACAGGGGTGTGCCGGTCTGCATCGATGATTTTGGCGCCGGAGCCGCGGCCTTCCGCTACCTCAAGGCGTTTCCCACCGACTATGTGAAGGTCGATGGCGCCTTCGTCACCGCCGCCATGACCAGCGAGCGCGACCGCAGCTTCGTCGCTGCCATGGTCGATCTCTCGCTGGCTGTTGGCGCGCGGATCGTCGCCGAGCGTGTCGAAAACGAGGAAACCGCCCAGGCCATGCTCGCCCTGGGCGTCCACTACGGCCAAGGCTGGTTTTTCGGCAAACCTGGGCCGTTGTAGCCGCCAGCCTTGACGCCAGCGCCCGGCTGGCGGAATGCCGTCGCCATGCGCCTTGTGCACGCCCTGATGCTGATGCCGCTGCTGGGCAGCGGTGCGATGGCGGCCGATCCCGCGCCCGCCGCCGCGCTGATCTCGCCGATGGGCGCCGGCTGCATCTCCTCGCCCTTCGGGCCGCGATCGGGCGCGGGGCCTCGCGCCTCCCACTTTCACCATGGCATCGACATCCCCGCCCCGGCCGGTGCCTGGGTCCGCGCCGCGGCGGCCGGCGACGTTCTGGCGATCCGCCGCACCCGCAGCGGCGCGGGCCTCGAGATCGAGTTGCGGCACGCCGGCGGGCTGGTCACCCGCTATGCCCATCTCGGCACCGTGGCGCCGAGCCTCGCCAATGGGCGCCGCCGCGTGGCGCAGGGCGAGGCGCTGGGCCGCATCGGGCGCACCGGCATCACCTATGGCACGCATCTGCATTTCGAGGTGGTGGTCGGCGGCCAAAGGGTGGACCCTGCGCCCTTCCTCAACCTTGCGCGGTGTGGAACCTAGCCGCCATAGCCTGCCTGCCGCGGCAGCCACAGCGCGATATCGGGGAAGGCGATGAGCAGCGCCGTGCCGAGCATCAGCATGACCATGTAGGGGATGATGCTGCGGTTGATCTCCGCCAGCGGCGCGCCGGTGATCGCCTTGATTACCACAAGGTTGAGTGCGACCGGCGGCGAGATCAGTGCCATCTCCAGGCTCAGCGTCAGCAGGATGCCGTACCAGACCTTGTCGATGTCGAGCGCGGCCAGCAGCGGCAGGATGGCCGGCATGGTCAGCAGGATGATGGAAAAGCTCTCCAGCACCAGGCCGAGGATGAACAGCAGCACCATCATGGCGATCAGGAAGCCGGTCTTGGACAGGCCCAGATCGGCGACCAGCTGCGTCAGCTCCTGCGGGATGCGCAGCTTGGTGAGCATGTAGCCATAGATGGCGGCGCCGGCGATGATCATCAGCAGCATCGCCGAGGTGCGCGTCGCCTCCTCCACGCCGATCACCATGTCGCGCCAGGTCAGCGTGCGATAGATCAGCGCGGCGATCAGGAAGGCGTAGAGCGCGCCGGTGCCGGCGGCTTCCGTCGCGGTGAAGACGCCGAGATAGATGCCGCCCAGCACGAAGATCGGCAGCGACAGCGACCAGCCGGCGCGCATCACCACGACCCGCGCGGCCTCGGGCGCCGGCTCATCCGCCGGCACCACGGCGCGGCCCTCGGTGAGGAAGCAATAGGCGGCGAACATCAGCGCCATCATCAGCCCGGGCACGACGCCGGCAAGGAACAGCGCGGCCACCGAGGTCTCGGTGACATAGGCGTAGAGCACCATCGGCGCCGAGGGCGGGATCAGGATGCCAAGCGTGCCGCCGCCCGCCACCACGCCGAAGGCGCCCTTTCGTGACATGCCGTATTTCAGCATCTGCGGAATGGCGATCTTGCCGATGGTCAGCGCGGTGGCGACGGAGCTGCCGCTGATCGCCGCGAACACCGTGCAGGCGGCCACGGTGGCGATGCCGACGCCGCCGCGCACGCGGCGCAGCAGGGCAAAAGCCGCGTGGTACAGATCATCCACCACGCGCCCGCGCACCATGATGTGCGCCATCAGCATGAACAGCGGGATGGCCACCAACAGGTAGCCATCGAGCTTGCCGATCACCATCTCGCCGATCGCCGGCACCGCGCCCTCGGTCCAGTACAAAACGCCGAGCGGCAGCAGGAACAGCGCCGCGAACATCGGCAGGCCGAGATAGAGCAGCGCGATCAGCGCGATCAGCAGCAGCAGGAAGGTCAAGACAGCCTCACTCCGCGCGCGCCAGCGGATCGCGCGGCATGTCCTCATCCGGGGCAGGCAGGTGTTCGGGCGTGCGGCCCGTGGCAAGCACAAGCGCCTGCGCCAGCGACACCAGCAGCAGCAGGCCCGCGCCCACCGGCAGCAGAAGCTGCACCCACCATTCCGGCACGCCGCCGATCTCGGTCATCAGCCCGACCATGCGGCTGAACGCGATCGCCTCCAGACCCGCCAGCAGCAGCACCAGCGCCACCGTGGCGACCGACAACGCGCCCACCAGATGCGCGACGCGAGCGAGCCTCGGGCCGAGCTTGCCGACGGCGACATCGACGCCGATATGTTCGAAGCGGCGCTGTGCTTCCGGCGCCGCAAGCATCACCAGCGCCAGCACCAGCCAGCCCGCCACCTTGTCCACCCAGGGCTGCGGCTGGCCCAGCAGATACCGCATGGCCACCGCATAGCCGATCAGCAGCAGGCAGGTGACGGTGGCGATCGAGCCCAGCGCCACCGCCAGCCGCGCGATCAGCCTTACGACACGTGAGAGCGTGATCACGCGGCAGGGATGCCGCGCAGCAGCTCCAGGATGCGGTTGCCACCCTCCGGCGCGATGCGCAGGAAGGCCTCGATCACCGGCGGCTGCATCGCGGCGCGCCAGGTGGCGAGTTCGGCCGGCGTCTGTTCATGGATGGTCATGCCGCGCGCGCGCAGCTCGCCGCTCGCCGCCGCCGCCGTCTGCTCGGTGACGGCGATCTGGTCCTGCTCGGCCTTGCGGGCGGCCCCCTCGATCGCCGCGCGATGCGGCGCGGAGAGTGCCGCGAACCAGCGTGGATTCACATAGACATGGCTGATCACCGCGAAATAGGGCGTGGTCGTGCCGAAGCGCTGGAACTCGAAGAAGCGGCGCGAGACGGCGGCGGAGAGGTCGGTCAGGCCGGCATCCAGCACGCCCGATTGCAGCGCCTGCGGCACCTCCGGCCCCGGCATCGAGGAGGGCGCCGCGCCCACCGCGGTCAGCGCATGGTCTGTCAGCGCGTTGAGGCCGCGGATCTTGAGGCCGCGGAAATCCTCCAAATTGACGATCGGGCGGCGGTTGCTGGTGAAGATGCTCTGCCGCGTGGTGTAGAGCCACATCAGGTTGCGCACCGCGCGACGCTCCAGCGCCGCTTCCAGGAAGCGCGCCGCCTCGCTGCCGGCGAAGCGCTGGATGCGCGGCAGGTCGGTGAACAGGTAGGGGAGCGTCATCGCGTTCATTTCGGGCAGCGTATTGCCCCACTGGAAATTCACCGCCGCCGCGGCCTCGAAGGCGCCACGCGCCACGCCGGGAAAGTTCTCGGCGGCACGGGCGAGCTGCTCGGCCGGAAAGACCTGCACCTGCACCTGGCCGTTGCTGCGCTGGCCGACATCCTCGGCGAAGGCGGCGATGACGCGGGCATTGTGGTGCGCGGGCGGAAACTGGTGCGACAGGCGCATGGTCACGCTGGCCTGCGCGCGCGCCAAGTGCGGTGCTGCCAAGGTAATCGCCGTGGCGCCCAGAAAGTGACGACGCTGCATGGCTGAGCCCTCCCCGAATATTGCCGCAGAGTTGCGGCAAGCCGTTCGCGCGGTCAACCGGCGGTCACGCATGAAGGAAGGGGGATGGTGGGCGCGACAGGGATCGAACCTGTGACCCCTACCGTGTCAAGGTAGTGCTCTACCGCTGAGCTACGCGCCCGCCCGCGATGGATGGCGTGACTAGGCGTTTCGCCGTGATGGCGCAAGGGGGCGTCCGCCAGCTTGGCGAAGGGGTGGCAAGGGCAGGCCGGCTGTGGCTTGATCTGGCCTAGATGGACCTTCCCGTGGCCACCCCCGCCGAGCTCGCCGCGCCGCCGCCCTTCGAAGTGGTCTGGCCTGTAGTTCCGCGCCTGCCGCTGGTTTTCGCCTCAGGCCATAGCGGGTCCCACTACAGCGCCGATTTCCTGGCCGAGACCCGGCTCGACCCGCTGGCGCTGCGGCGCAGCGAGGACGGCTTCGTGGACGAGCTGTTCGCCGACGCCCCCTTGCACGGCGCGCCCCTGCTGCGCGCCACCTTCCCGCGCGTGTTCTGCGACGCCAATCGCGAACCGTGGGAGCTGGACCCGGCGATGTTCGACGGCCCCCTGCCCTCCTGGGTCAATTCCGCCAGCCCGCGCGTCAGCGCCGGGCTCGGCACCATCGCGCGCGTGGTGGCGACGGGCGACGCGGTCTACCGGCGCAAACTGAGCTTTGCCGAGGCGGAGGCGCGCATCCGCGCCTATTGGCAGCCCTATCACGAGGCGCTGGGCGCCTTGCTCGCCGATACGCGCCGGCAGGCCGGATGCTGCCTGCTGCTCGATTGCCATTCCATGCCGGCCCACCCCGCGCATGGCGGCACGCCGGCCGATTTCGTGCTGGGCGACGCGCACGGCACCGCCTGCGCCCCACGCGCCACGCGACTCGTCGAAGAGATCCTGGGCGGCATGGGCTACCGCGTGCGCCGCAACGACCCCTATGCCGGCGGCTACGTGACCCGCCATTACGGCCGGCCGCGCGAGGGCGTGCACGCCCTGCAGATCGAGATCGCGCGCGGCCTCTACATGGACGAGGCGCGGATCGCGCGGGCGCCCGGCATGGCGGCGCTCAAGAATGATCTCAATCGGTTGATAGAGATGCTTGCCAGAACGGATTGGGACTTCCTGCGCTGAGCGCTTGGCCGGACGCCAAAAAAATGGCGATGCCTTGCGGCACCGCCAAGTTAAGGGAGGAAACGTCCAAGAAAACAGACACCGCGGAGAACCGCGTTGCTGCACCGCACAAGCTAAGGATTAGGATCACGTTCGGCAAGGCTTTTTTTGCAGCGCAGCAGAGGTATGCAGGAAACGCAGGTCATTGATTTGTCATCGAATAGCTGCGAACTCGGCACGAATGGCGGCATTGTGCTCACCCAGCCCCGGCACCGCACCATAGTGCCGCGGCGCGCCCGAGAGCACCGCAGGCGGCGCGGCAAGCGAAACCACGCCGTTCGGCGTCGCGACACGCAGCCGGCGCAGCGCGGGATGCCGCGCCAGATCCGCCACCTCGTTGACGAAGCCATGGGCGATGCCGGCAGCGCGCAACAGCGCCGCGACATCATCCCGGGCGTGGCGTGCGAAGGCGGCGGCAACATGTGCGTCAACCTCAGCACGGTTTGCCACACGCTCCGTATTGGTCCGCCAGCCGGGCCGCGCGGGCAAATCCGGCTCTGCGAGAATTCCGGCGCAGAAGGCGGCCCATTCGCGCTCATTCTGGATCGAGATCAGCACCAGCGCGCCATCCGCGCAGGAAAAGGCGCCATAGGGGCAGATGGAGGGATGCGCGAGGCCAACCCGCGCCGGCGCCTGGCCCGTGCCCTCCTGGTGCAGCAGCGGCACATTCATCCACTCCGCCATGCCGTCGAACAGCGACACGGCGATGCCCTTGCCGCGGCCGGTGATGCCGCGCTCGATCAGGGCCTCCAGCACGGCGGCATGGGCATTCATCCCGCAGGCGATATCCGCCACAGATACGCCGACACGTCCCGGCCCGGCGGGATGGCCGGTGATGGCGGCCAGCCCTGATTCGGCCTGTACCAGCAGGTCATAGGCCTTCATCCCGGCATAGGCGCCATCCTCGCCATAGCCCGAGATATCGACCGTGATCAGGCGCGGGTAAGTCTGCCGCAGCGCCGCGCTGCCGAAGCCGGCACGCGCCATGGCGCCCGGCGCCAGGTTCTGGATGAACACATCGGCCTTGGCGATCAGCCGGGCGAGCAGCGCCTTGTCCTCCGGCGCCTTGATATCGAGCGTCAAGCTTTCCTTGCCGCGATTGAGCCAGACGAAATAGCTGGATTGCCCCGCCGCCGCGCGGTCATAGCCGCGCGCAAAATCCCCCTCCGCCCGCTCGATCTTGATGACGCGCGCCCCCGCATCGGCCAGCCGCACGGAACAGGTGGGCGCCGCCACGGCCTGCTCCATGGCGACGACCAGCAGGCCCTGCAGCGGGCGCGACACGCTCAGTAGCTCCGCGGCATGCCCAGCACATGCTCGCCGAGATAGCTCAGGATCATGTTCGTGCTGATCGGCGCAACCTGGTACAGCCGCGTCTCGCGGAACTTGCGCTCGATGTCGTATTCCTCGGCGAAGCCGAAGCCGCCATGGGTGTTCACGCAGGCCTCGCCGGCCGCCCAGCTCGCCTCGGCGGCGAGCATCTTGCCCATGTTGGCTTCCTCGCCGCAGGGCGCGCCCGCTTCGAACTTCGCGATGCCCTTCTGCACGATCGCCTCGGCGGCGCGCATCTGCGCATAGGCGCGCGCGATCGGGAATTGCACGCCCTGGTTCTGCCCGATCGGGCGGCCGAACAGCACGCGTTCGCGGGCATAGGCGGTGGCCTTGGCGATGAACCATTTGGCGTCGCCGATGCACTCCGCGGCGATCAGCAGGCGCTCGGCATTCATGCCGTCGAGGATGTAGCGGAAGCCCTTGCCCTCGCTGCCGAGCAGATTCTCGGCCGGCACTTCCATGTTGTCGAAGAACACCTCGCAGGAATTGTGGTTCATCATGGTGCGGATCGGGCGGATGGTGAGGCCGTTGCCGATCGCCTGGCGCATGTCGACGATGAAGGTGGAGAGGCCCTCGGTCTTCTTCGCAACCTGGTCGCGCGGCGTGGTGCGGGCCAGCAGCAGCATCAGGTCGGAGTGCTCGGCGCGCGAGGTCCAGATCTTCTGGCCATTGACGATGTATTTGTCGCCCTCGCGCCGCGCGGTGGTGCGGAGCGCGGTGGTGTCGGTGCCGCTGGTCGGCTCCGTGACGCCGAAGGCCTGCAGGCGCAGCGTTCCCTCGGCGATCGGCGGCAGGTACTGCGCCTTCTGCGCCGGCGAGCCATGCCGCAGGATGGTGCCCATGATGTACATCTGCGCATGGCAGGCCGCGCCGTTGCAGCCGCTCGCCTGGATCTCCTCCAGGATCGCGGCCGCACCCGAGAGCGGCAGGCCGGCGCCGCCGAACTCCTCGGGGATCAACGCGCCGAGATAGCCGCTTTCCGTCAGCGCCGTGACGAACTCGGTGGGGTAGGCGCGCCTTGCATCCAGCTCACGCCAATACTCACCGGGAAAGCGGGCGCAGAGTTTTTGGACCTCCGCGCGGATTTCCGCATGCGGGTCAGCGGCGGCGGCGTGCATGTCCATCGGGCGCGTCCTTGTTCCGCGCCCGGGATTAGGCCTGCGATCCGGCGCTGTCCAGGTTCAGGCGAACAAAGGGATCAGGGTGGCGGCCAACAGCACGCCCATCGCGATGTTGAAGGCGCGCAGCCTGGCCGGGCTGGTCAGCAGCCGCCCGGTGCCGGTGCCGATCGCCGCCCAGACCAGCAGGCAGGGCATCGAGACGAGGACGAAGACCGCGGCGATCAGCACCACCTGCGGCACCATCGCACTGCCGGGCTGCGTGAAGGTGGGCATCACGGCGGCGCAGATCATCCAGGCCTTGGGATTGACCCATTGGAACAGCGCCCCGGCGCGAAAGCCCATCAATGGCCTTGGTGCTTCAAGGGAAGGCGGCGGCGCCGTGGCGATCTTCCAGGCCAGCCACAGCAGCCAGATCGCCGCCGCCCAGCGCAGCACCGCATGCAGCGTGGGGCTCGCCAGCATCGGCCCCGCGAGGCCCAGCCCGACGACCAGCAGCATGGCGCCGAACCCCGCGGTGATACCGAACATGTGCGGCAGCGTCGCGCGCCAGCCAACCCGCGCGGCCGAGGAGGCCACCATCAGCACATTCGGCCCCGGCGTCACCGAGGAGACGATGGCGAAGACCGTCAGGGCCGTCAGCGTTTCCACGCCCCGACCCTGTCAGCAACGCTGTCATTGTCAAGGCATCGCGGCGGCGCCGAAGGTCGCCCGGAATCCCTGCTGCCCGGCGGTCGTGATGGCCAGGGCGCGTGTGCCCGCCACCCGCTTCACCCAGCCGAGTTCGAAGCAACGCGCACAGAGCGCGGCGCCCAGCGCCCCGGCAAGGTGCGGGCGCCTTTCGCTCCAGTCGAGGCAGGGCCGGCAGAAGGCTCGCCCACGGCGCAGCTTTGTCGCCTGTGCGACGATCCCGAAACCCTCCAGGAAACGCTCGCCCTCCGGCGTGACCACGCCGCCATCCGCACCCAGCTCCAATTGCCCCCGCGCGACCAGGGCGTCGGCGATGCCGACGCCGAGTTGCCCGGCCAGGTGATCGTAGCAGGTGCGCGCTGCCCGCAAGGCCGAATCCGCCGGCCCGATTCGCGGCCGCCGTCGCGCACCCGGCGCCGCACCGGCCACCAGCATGATCTCCTCGATCATCCGCGCGACGGCGGGCGAGGCCAGGCGGTGGTAGCGGTGCCGCCCCTGCCGCTCCATCGCCAGCAGCCCGGCCTGGAGCAGACGCGCGAGGTGACCGCTGGCGGTCTGCGCGGTGACGCCGGCGGTAGCGGCAAGCTCCGTGGCGGTCAGCGCGCGGCCATCCATCAGGGCGGTGAGCATCGCGGCCCGCGCGGGCTCGCCGAGCAGGGAAGCGGTTTCAGCCAGGGCATTCGTGGTGAGCATCGCAAGGCGGCTCCGCGCAGGATGACCCTGCATACCAGCTTCCACGCTGCCATGCTTCGGCCGCGATCGAAGCATCGGGGACGGGGTGCGACGCATGCTGCTGCTCAGCCAATCAGGACATTGAACATGCCCATGCCGCACAGCGCCGAGACGACCTTGCCATTCCGCGGCTGGCGCGTGGTCTGGGCGGCCTTCGTCGTCGCCGTCTTCGGCTGGGGCGTGGGCTTCTACGGCCCGCCCGTCTTCCTGTTCGCGGTGCAGGAGGCGCGTGGCTGGTCGCTGCCGCTGACATCCGCCGCCGTCACCGCGCATTTCCTGTTCGGCGCCCTGGTGGTGGCGAATCTGCCGGCGCTCCATCGCCGGTTCGGGCTGGCCAGCATGACGCGACTGGGCGGCGTGCTCACCGCGCTGGGCGTGATGGGCTGGGCGCTGGCGGCGGCGCCCTGGCAATTGTTCCTGGCCACCGCGGCGAGCGGGGCCGGTTGGGCGATGACCGGCGCGGCGGCGATCAACGCGATGGTCTCGCCCTGGTTCGTGCAGCGCCGACCTGCCGCGCTCTCCATGGCCTACAATGGCGCCAGCATCGGCGGCGTGATTCTCTCGCCACTCTGGGTGGCGTTGATTGCCATGATGGGCTTTCCCGGCGCCGCCGCCCTGCTGGGCGCGGCGATGGCCGCGACGCTGTGGTTCCTCGCCGGGCGCTTCTTCGCGCAGGGGCCCACAGCCCTCGGCCAGCGTGCGGATGGGGAGGGCACCGCGACCGTCGCGCCAGGCCGATCCTCACCCCACGCCGAACTGCCGGGTCGCGCGCTGACGCAGCATCGGCGCTTCGTGAGCCTCACGCTCGGCGCCGCGCTGAGCCTGTTCGCGCAGATCGGCCTCATCGCGCATCTGTTCTCGCTGATGGTGGCCCCGCTCGGCGCGCAGCTTGCGGGTTTCGCGGCCGGGCTGGCCACGGCATGCGCGATCATCGGGCGGACGGGGATGGGGTGGAGCCTGCGGCCCGGTTCGGATCGGCGCGTCGCGGCCGCTGCGAATTGCGGGATTCAACTCATCGGGTCACTCACGCTGATGGCCAGTGGCGGCACGGATGTGATGCTGTTGCTGCTGGGCATCGTCCTGTTCGGCCTCGGCCTCGGCAATGCCACGTCGCTGCCGCCCTTGATCGCCCAGCAGGATTTCGCGGTCGCCGACACGGCCAGGGCGGTGGCGCTGGTCACGGCGTGCAGCCAGGCCTTCTACGCCTTCGCGCCGGCAGCCTTCGGATTGCTGCGGGCGATGGACCCGAACGCCCTGTTCCTCGCCGCCGCGCTGCTCCAGGGCATGGCGGCGCTGGCCTTCCTGCTGGGGCGCAAGCGATAGCGCCGACGCGATCAGCGCTGCCCATCCCAGGCCGCGATATCCTCCTGCCGCAGCCCGCCGACGCGCGCATGCGGGCGGCCGCCGGTGGTCATGGCGAGCGCGAACAGAACCTCATCCGCCCGCGGTGCATCCGGCACCGTGGCGGTGATGCCGTCGAAATGGCTGCGCACATAGGCGGCGTTGCGATGATGGATCGGCAGATCGAGCATGGCGCCGATTGGCCCGACCTTGGTCATCGACGGCACGATCGACAGCGCCTGGC
>NZ_JAIVFV010000205.1 GCF_020829445.1 Nostoc sp. CHAB 5836 | reverse complement strand
TCTTATTGAGAATAAGATTCGTGCCACTTTTATTCCTCAAATATCCTTTTATGTATTATTTTATTCTTGTGATTTTCATTTATTACCGTAATAACCGCTTATGACAGTAAGGGGTGCGGAATGTGGGGTACAATTCTGACCTCATTTCGATTCCTTTCTCCTAAAAGGAGAGACGTTTTCAATTGTTCCCCCTTCCCGCAACGGGTTGGGGGTTAGGGGGTTAGGTCTATCTGGATACTTCTACCTCACCGGGTTGAAAATGGCTATAGCTCCCTTCTGCCCTCTGCTTTTATTTGTAAAATGATGAAAGATGAAAAATTATGAAAGCTATAGATCATGATTACTAAAGAAGAAATTACTATCAAAGTTCCCTCTGAGGTAGCAGAGGCATACCGCAATGCCACTGAAGAAGAACGAGAACAATTGGAACTTAAGATTGCGGCAATTATGCAGTTTCAATTTACAACTAAAAGACGAGAAAGCATCGCACGTCTAAGAAACACGATGGATAAAGCAAGCTTTGAAGCACAAGAGCGAGGATTAACACATGAAATCTTAAAATCGCTTTTGAATGATGACGAATAATCGATGGTTTATATTTGATACAAATGTGTTGATTAGTGCATTTTTGTTTAGTCAAAGCAAGCCACGTCAGGCACTAGATCAAGCTCAGGATATTGGCGTTATAGTATTATCAAATTCTGTTTTATCGGAGTTAAAAGAGGTTTTATATCGTCCCAAATTTGATAGATATCTTACTCAACAAACGCGGCAAGAATTGCTCAAATATTTAATAGAAAATGCTCAGTTTCTTGATGTAATTGAACAGATTGATGAATGCCGAGATCCAAAAGATAACAAATATCTGGAATTAGCAGTCAGTGCTAAAGCAGAGTGTATTGTTACTGGAGATGATGATTTGCTAGTGCTAAACCCTTGGAGAAGTATTGAGATTCTAACTGCTCAAGATTTTTTGGCTTTTAAGTAGCAAGAATTACCCTACGCCCAACTGTCCTACCTTGCTATAGACAGTGGTTAGAGACACCTAAATAATTTATTATAATCCGCAACTTGGGTTACTATAAAAAACAAAATTTTGATTTAAAGCATGAACACTTCACAAAATTGGTATATTGTCAAGCGTTCTGGTGGTAACTGTGAAATAATCCCCAGCGACCAAGTTGGCGACGATAATGTAGAGGTTATAGAACAGTGGGGGCCTTTTAGTTCGCAAGAAGAAGCGATCGCTCGGCGTATCGGACTCATTAGGGCTGGGAAGTGCCAACCAGTTTAAGTTAAAAGTTAGGAGTTGACGATGACGGTCTTTATTCCTAACTCCTAACTCCTAACTCCTAACTTTATTCCTAACTTTTCATTTTTCTGCCGTGGCTGTGCCCTTAACAGCAATTTTTTTGCCTATCACTTCCACTGCTTTAGCGAATTGGGGGTCTGCGAGAGTAGCAAGTTTGTCACGTTCATGGAGCCACAAGTCCTCCATCTGCTCCTTGGTCAAATCCACCTTCACATCTGGCTCAATGCCTTTATGATTAATATCTCTACCGTTGGGGGTATAATAATGAGCAATTGTCACCGCCAATCCTGAACCATCTTCCAGAGGACGCACCGATTGCACCAGTCCCTTACCAAAGGTTTGAGTACCGACCACAGTAGCACGGTTATTATCCTGCAAAGCCCCTGAGAGGATTTCACTGGCACTAGCTGAACCTTTATCTACCAGCACCACCAAGGGTTTATTTGTCAAGGCTCGTCCGTTTGCCTCTTCCCTTTCTGCCTCTCCTCGGCGTTCAACGGTGGAAACAATCTTCCCTTTATCTATCCACATCCGGGCAATATCCACACTGGAGAAGAGTAAGCCGCCTGGATTACCACGCAAATCCAGAATATATCCAGCTACCTTTTTCCTTTCTAAATCTTTGATGGCGGATTGCATTTCTTTGCCAGCATTAGCGCTAAACTGGTTCAAGCGAATGTAACCAAGATTCCCTACTGGAGTTTTCTTTTCAGAAAACTTAACTGGATGGATTTCAATTCGCGCTCGTTTGATGTCAAATTGTTTTGTTTTACCGTTGCGCCCAATAGTCAGGCTGACTTGCGTTCCTGCTTCACCTCTGATCAAGGATACTGCCTGATTGGTATCCATCCCTTTAGTATCTTTGCCGTCGATTTTGAGGATGATATCTTTTGCTAAAACACCAGCTTTAAAGGCTGGTGTATCTTCCATTGGCGCAATTACAACCAATTGCTTCGTTTTTTCATCGTGACTGATCGTGATCCCAATCCCCGTGAGTTCTCCAGAAGTGTCCACTTGCATATTCTTGAATTCTGCTGGATCCATAAACCGGGTATATGGGTCTTCCAGCTTTTTGAGCATTTCGCGAATGGACTTATACGCTTCCTGCGGATTAGTGTAAGACTTGTTCAAGTACTCCTTACGAACAGCCTGCCAATCTACCTGATTAAAAGTACCGTCTACATATTGGCGCTGAATAACTTGCCAAACTTCATCTACCAATTCTTTAGGACTTGCTTTAAACAAAGCCTGACCTCGCGAGTGAATGCCAAGGCTAGTAACAGCGATCGTGGAGAGTGTCACTGCCGTAGCACCCAAAACAAGCCTACTTTTTGTAATCACCATAATGACAGCTGCGTCAGAGGGAAAATTTATAGTCAGTATGCTCAATCTAACACAGGCGAACACTTACAGACCAAGTATCTATTCCTGATTTAAACAAAATACTTGACAATCTAGCGACCTTAGTGGTTAAAAGATACAAAGTTTTTGGACATGGGGCATGAGGCATAGGGCATTAGTTATTCTCCTCATCCCCCTCATCCCCCTCATCCCCCTCATCGCCCCCTGCTCTCTTTAAGGTTCTACCCAGCGTTCATCTGCCTTAATCAGGTTAATTAATTCCTCTACACCTTTTTCTTCTGGGACTTTTTTAATTTCCTCTCGACCACGATACAAAGAAATGTAACCAGGTGTTTTGCCAACATAGCCATAGTCGGCATCTGCCATTTCTCCAGGGCCATTGACAATACAACCCATAACAGCTATGTCTAAGCCGGTTAAGTGTTTAGTGGCTTCTCGGACTTTGTGCAGCACTTCCTCTAGGTTAAACAAAGTGCGTCCACAGGAAGGACAAGCGACGTATTCCACCATCGTTTTTCGCAATCCCAAAGCTTGGAGAATGCTATAGCAGACGGGAATTTCTTTTTCTGGTGCTTCTGTAAGTGAGACACGGATTGTATCACCAATGCCATCAGCAAGTAAGGTGGCAATACCTGCTGTGGATTTAATTCGGCCATATTCGCCATCACCAGCTTCCGTAACGCCTAAATGTAAGGGATAATCCATACCCAAGTCATCCATGCGCTTGGCGATGAGGCGATAGGCGGCTATCATCACCGGTACTCGTGAGGCTTTCATGGAAATTACCAAGTTGTGGAAATCCAAAGATTCACAGATGCGGATGAATTCTATAGCGGATTCCACCATTCCTTCGGGGGTGTCACCGTAAGTAAATAGCATTCTCTCAGCCAGAGAACCGTGATTTACCCCAATTCGCATCGATTTTCCTTGGTCGCGCAAAGAAACTACCAGAGGTTCTAAAGTTTCGCGGATTTTATCGCCAATTTCGTCAAATTCACTTTTAGTATATTCAGTTCGATTGATGTTTGGCTTTTCAAACACATACAAGCCTGGATTAATCCGTACTTTCTCTATGTGCTTGGCAACTTCCACGGCGATTTTCAGCCCATTGTGATGGACATCAGCCACAATGGGCACATCTTGGTAAGTTTTAATTAATTTTTGTTTAATTTCCCCTAAAGCTTTAGCGTGGGCCATACTCGGCACTGTGACACGGACAATTTCGCAGCCAATTTCGTGCAGACGACGAATACCAGCTACGGAACCATCAATATCAAGAGTGTCTTCGTTAATCATTGACTGCACTACAACGGGGTAGCCCCCGCCAATGGTGACATTTCCCACCTTTACGGGACGGGTTTTACGCCGCTTGATAGTTGTATCAAAGGTAGGTTCGCTTGATGTGGAATTTGAAGTGTTTACTGCGGGCAGAGTTTGCATAACCTGATTAGGTAAATTTGCTGTAGCTAAAATATCAGATTTGATAAGTCTCTGTTTCCCAGATTGCCACAGCCAGCGCTTTTTTGGACGATTAAATCGAAAAAAAAGGAAAATAACACAGGCAACGAAATAAAGAGCTATTTAGAGGTTTTGCTCATTTTTAAAGATACATTGCTTAAAAATCTTTTTATCTGAGTCGCTTGAGTGCGATCGCTAAAATTTAGGTTTTTGCAATAGACATCTGGTGAAATTAAATATGCGTTACCCAGAACCCTTGTAGAGACGTAGCACTGCTACGTCTCTACATTCTTTTTCGGAGATTTTTAATACAAATATACTATTAAGTCCAGAGGATCAGGAGCGATCGCACATCCCACCAGCTAAATTAGACTTATCACCAAATTCTTTGACGCCCATGCTAGAAAAAACATCTACATTTCAGAAAGCCATAGAAGCAGTAGAAGCATTAGATCCAGAAGCTCAGGCTATTCTTGTGGATCTGATCCAAAAGCGCCTCAAACAACAGCGACGGGATGACTTATTAAAGGCGGTTGCAGAAGCTCGTGAAGCCTATGCTAAAGGTGAAGTACGTAGTGGAACTGTTGCTGATTTCATGGCGGAGTTGGATAATTGATGCAACTGCTATGGAATGCAAAATTTATTCGAGATTTTAAGCGTTTAGCCCGCCGAAATCCAGAATTACGCTCTGTAGTTGAGCAAAGATTACAAGAACTTGCTGAAGATCCGTTTTACCCTAGCTTACGTACTCATAAACTTAAAGGGGATTTATTAGGTACATGGGCTTGTTCCATAGACTACAACAATCGTATTCTATTCGAGTTTGTTCCTCATCCCCATTCTGGGGAATTAGTAATTTCTTTGTTAACCTTAGGTTCTCATGATGATGTTTACTAAGGTAAGGCTAGACTTGAAAAATATTTGGGGATTGAAATCATAGATGTTATTACAGAATAAAAGGGGCTGTAATTATGAACACCCAAACAACAACCCAACTACCAATCCCCTTACACTTTAACCCTGAAGAAGTGTGCCAGATATGGCGCGTACCTTACCAACAACGTGCCGCCGAAGCTGAAATCTGGGCAAAACAACACGATATCAAAGCTGCATCTTTAGATAAAAACCGGATTTGTTTACTATTAATTGATGTCCAAAACACCTTCTGCATTCCGGGATTTGAATTATTTGTAGGTGGGAAATCGGGCAATGGGGCGGTGGATGATAACGTCAGATTATGTGAGTTTATCTATCGTAACTTGAGAGTAATTACAAAAATTGTACCCACCTTAGATACCCACACAGCAACACAAATTTTCCATCCCATCTTTTGGGTGAATGGCGCTGGAGAACATCCCACTCCAGCAGCTACTAGCATCACACCAGCAGATGTTGAGCAAGGTATCTGGAAAGTTAACCCAGCAGTTGCGGATAGTGTTACTAACGGGGATTACGAATTATTAGAAAAACACGCCTACCATTACCTTAAGCAACTCAGTCAAAATGGTAAATATCCCCTTACTGTTTGGCCTTATCATTCGATGTTGGGCGGTATTGGCCATGCTTTAGTTTCATCGGTAGAAGAGGCGATATTTTTCCACGGCATTGCGCGTCAGAGTCAGACACAATTTGAAATTAAAGGTGAAAATCCTTTAACAGAAAACTATTCCATCTTACGTCCAGAAGTGTTGGAAGATTTTGAACAACGTCCACTTGCTCAAAAGAATACGCGCTTGATTAAACAACTTTTAGAATATGATGCAGTAATTATTGGTGGTCAAGCTAAGAGTCACTGTGTTGCTTGGACAATTGACGATTTATTAACAGAAATTAAACAGATAGATGCTACCCTGGCGAAAAAAATCTATCTATTAGAAGATTCCACTTCCCCCGTTGTTGTCCCCGGTGTTGTGGACTATACAGAACAGGCAGATGCAGCATTTACAAGGTTTGCAGAGACAGGAATGCATATCGTAAAATCTAGCGAACCCGTAGCATTTTTTTAACGCAAAGGGTCGCAAAGATTTCGCAGAGGAACACAGAAATTTCCTTTGCGTTCCTCTGCGTTTCCCTTTGCGTCCCTCTGCGTTTAAAAACAAACCTCATTTCTTCAAATACTCCTTTGGATCTTGCGCGACCCAACCTAGAGACGAGGTAGAACGCATTTCAAAATGGAGGTGCGGTTGAGTGGAGGTTGGCTTTCCACTAATGCCTACCGTTCCTAATAAGTCTCCTTTTTTCACTTGCTGACCGACAGTAACTTTAATACCGTCAAGCTGGGCGTAGCGGCTTTGGAGTCCGCCACTGTGGTTAATGATCACCAACTTGCCGTATGAACCTTGATCGTTAGCAAAAGCTACGGTTCCAGGTGCGATCGCTAGCACATCAGTACCAACTGCTGCTAATAAGTCAACACCACTATGGAAGAAAACTTGACCTGTTGCAGGATTAATTTGCCAGCCGTAAGGTAATCCGACAGTTGCTAGTTTTTCCAAGGGATATCCAGACAGGGATGCACGGTTTGGCGTACCTGCATCAGTAGGTAAAGAAGACTTAGTTACAATACCATTGGGCGACCAATTTACTCCTGGAACAAAGACGATTCTGGGGTTTTGTTGGCAGCCATTGACCTCAAAAAGGCTATCAGCACGAACTTTGTATTGTGCCGCCACTTGTCGCCAAGTTTGACCGCTAGGCACTTCGACTACAATCCCATTGTAGGGAGGAATTTGAAGCACACTACCAACGGCTGGGTAGGTGTTGCCTCCCGCAGGCATCGCACTCTTCTGCAAAGCTGGATTCATGCCAATAATAGTTGTAGGTATAAGATTGTAGCGCTGCGCTATGCTTTCCAAAGTTTCGCCACGAACAACTTTATGACGTTGGAAGCGAGATAGGGCTGGAGTTGGGCAACCACCCACAGCCGCGTTGGCGCTGTTGGTGTTTGGCAGTATGAATACTAGACCCAAGGCGCTAACTAAGCTACAGAGAAACAGTTGACTAAAAGGTAAAATCATGTATATAAGTCAAGAACCCATTAACTTTAAATTTTAGATGGGAAGAGTGGGAAGTGGGGAGATGAGGGAGTGGGGGAGATGAGGGAGTGGGGGAGATGGGGGAGGTGGGGGAGATGGGGGAGTCGGGGAGTAAGTTTTTCCCCTCTGCCCTTTTGCGCCTCTGCCTCTTTTCAATGCCCAATGCCCAATTCCTTGTAAATTGATCTGTCCACTTGCCGTTAGCTTGACTACACTTAGAAATTAGCAACTGCATTGCTGTCCTTAAGCAAAATGATTATGAAGTTATCCTTAAAGCAACTGGCGGTTTATGTGTTTTTACTGGTGATCGGCGGTGGTGCAGGTTTGTTTGGCAGTCGCTATCTCCTGCCACAAAACCGCTCGTTCCAACAATTAAGAAATGTAACAATAGCTTTGCCTCCAGAATCCGTAGTTCCCAATGCTCCTAACGGAACGATGGGGGCTACTGGGGGCGATAATGTGAATTTTATTGCGACGGCTGTGCAAAAAGTTGGCCCGGCTGTGGTAAGAATTAATGCCACTCGCAAAGTAGCCAATCCGATCTCTGACGCATTGAAAAATCCCCTCTTGCGGCGATTTTTTGGAGAGGATGAGCAACCAATTCCTCAAGAACGTATTGAGCGCGGTACAGGGTCGGGATTTATTTTGAGCGAAAATGGGGAATTACTCACCAACGCTCATGTGGTAGCAGATACAGATACAGTACAAGTCACCCTCAAGGATGGTCGGACTCTAGAGGGGAAGGTGGTAGGAGTTGATTCTGTGACAGATGTTGCAGTGGTGAAAATAAAAGCGAATCATTTACCAACTGTGAAACTGGGCAATTCGCAAAACTTGATACCAGGACAATGGGCGATCGCTATTGGCAATCCTCTGGGTTTAGATAATACTGTCACTATCGGCATCATCAGCGCTACAGAGCGCACCAGCACTCAAGTTGGTGTCCCAGATAAGCGAGTCAGCTTTATCCAAACAGATGCAGCAATTAACCCTGGTAATTCTGGCGGCCCCTTGTTAAACGCCCAAGGGGAAGTGATTGGTGTTAACACTGCCATTCGTGCTGATGCTCAAGGACTTGGTTTTGCCATTCCCATTGAAACCGCCGCCCGCATCGCCAATGAACTTTTTACTAAAGGGCGTGTGGAACATCCCTTTTTGGGTATTGAAATGGCAGACCTTTCTCCAACCAGAAAACAGCAAATTAATCAAGAAAATCAACTGAATATTCAGCAGGAAGTTGGGATTGTGATTAAAGGAGTCACAGACGATTCCCCAGCCAAGCGAGCAGGACTGCTTCCTGGAGACGTGATTCAAAAAGTTAACGGTAAACCAATCAAAACCTCAGCCCAAGTTCAGAAACTGGTAGAGTCCAGCAAAGTTGGAGAGATATTAGCAATGGAAGTCAACCGTAGCGGCAAAATTCAAACCATTAAAGTCCAATCAGGAGCTTATCCTGAAAAAAAGTAAGTAGAGCGACGCAAATAAAGCTAACTGGCTAAAGCTGTCATTTGTCATTTGTCCTTCGTCATTTATAAGGGTTTAAGGTGTATTTACGTTTCGTAATATAGCTTGGTTTATTCTTGCCGACTTACTTGGTCAAAATAATTCGTAATTGATAATGACGCTCTCTACGACTTGCGCTGGGCGTTGCGTGCTTCCGTGTAAGGGTATGGGGACTCGCTACCGCTACGCTATCAGTGGAAACTTGGACTCATCACTGTCTTGTTGACTACTGAATTTTTAACTACGAATTACTTGGTCAATAGTTCTAGAATGTTTGACTACTGACTATTGATTATTGACCATCAGACAAATGCTCTAAATGCATTCTTTGTTCCATCTGGCGCAGAAAATACCCCGTCATCATGGCCGACGCTAGAAGCCCAGCTAAGTTCTCCCGATCTGTTGTGATTTGCACATTGAAATTTTCTGCTGGGAGCATTCCCACTAGCCCTTGGACATTTTGCGAGATGATTTGTTTAATTTCGGGGCTGGCGGACTGAGCTATCCTGGCTAAAACATCAGGGGACTGATGCTGTAGATATTTGAGCAACTGATTAGGGTATTCCTCAGAGTGGTCGGAAAGAAGTTGATTAGGGTGTTCCTCAGAGTTGTCATTCAAAAAGTCAGGATTAAACACCATTGGCAGTTTTTTTTTAGCTTAATTGCTAACTCTACTCTAAACCATACTACAAGGGTAGCGCATTCACCACAGGTATAAGTCATTGGGCATGGGGCGTCCCTTCTGGTGCGATCGCACTCGCGAACGACAACTCTTGGAGACGCACTCGCGTTCGCTCAGGGCAAGTGGGCATTGAAAAGGGGCAAAGGGGCAAAGGGGCAGAGGGGCAGAGGGGAAAACTTACTCCCTCATCTCCCTCATCTCCCTCATCTCCCTCATCTCCCTCATCTCCCTCATCTCCCACTCCCTACTCCCCACTCCCCACTCCCTTCATTTCTAGTTCTAGTTCTAGTTGTTCTTCCTTCTGGCTGGTGGAAAGTATTTGCGGGAGTTGTTCGATTTGGAAATACTGATGAAATTTTGGGGTTACTTGGAGCGAGTAGGAGCGAGAATCGCTGTCTTTGCGCTTTCGGATGAAACCAAGTTCGACGAGTTCTGGAACGTGTTGATATACTCCTGAACCGCGCAGGTTAATTAAGTCACTCTGAAGTATAGGACTATTGAGAGCGATCGCTGCTAAAGTCCGTAATGCACCTACACCCAATTCTACTGGGATCATAGTTTGCACTAAATCATGAAACTCCGACCGTAGTTGCAAACTGTAACCATCTGAGGTTTCTATTACCTCTAGGGCGCTATCTCGGTGAGCATAGTTGTCCATTAGTTCAATTATGCCTTCTTTGACAGTGGCGCGATCGCACGCGGCATACTCGGCGATTTCGCCGAGTGACAAGGGTTTGCCCTTTAAATAGAGAATTGCTTCTATCTTCGTCGCTGTGGCTGTAATCATTTAGTTATTTGTCATTGGTCATTAGTTACTAGTCATTAGTTACTAGTCATTAGCAGATGACAACTAACAATCAACAAGTGTGTGGGATTATATCGTAAATTGTCAAAATATTGTTTGAAACTCTTAAATTAGGCATTGGGCATTGTTTATTTTTCCTCATCTCCCTCATCTCCCTCATCTCCCTCATCTCCCTCATCTCCCTCATCTCCCTCATCTCCCTCATCTCCCTCATCTCCCTCATCTCAATACGGTTCATTAAATAAACACCAAAGGTTTATCTTTTAAGGGAGCAAAAGCTTCCGCGTCAAACTTATACAAACTAGCTGGACGACCAGCACCCC
>NZ_JAIVFV010000204.1 GCF_020829445.1 Nostoc sp. CHAB 5836 | reverse complement strand
CGATGATCGCATAGATCGCAATTGTTTCATTTAACATATGCCCCTCCGAATTTTCTGACTGGAGGGCATTTTATTGCTTAAGTGGTCACGTGCGATCGCACTCCCGCGTAACTAGCAACTTGGGTTAGTAGAGGCGATGATTGGCGTACCACAGGGCTGGACGGATGTCTCCTTACCCACACCGGACTTGATTATTGGCTCACCTCTGCCACAGTCCCCAGCTTCAGTCGGCTCAATTGTACTGAAATTGCAGCGCTTACGCAACAAGAGCTTGCAGAATATCGCCAACTTTGGGCAGAATACCAAACCATTAGAAGACAATACGCAGAGCAAATCAAAGCTTTAGGGAATGCCATTGTCCCTCAATGCGCTGCACTAGTTTTTGAACGACTGAAAATAATTTTATCTCAACAAGAGAAAAACTCATGATTGACAACGTTAACGTGCTTAAAACTAGCTGGTATCTCTCCCCTCCTTGGGGGAAAACAATACCATCAGTTGAAGTCAATTTACTAGAAAGAGTTTACCTGAGAACCAGCAAAACATTCGGCTATTGCTGTGGAATTCAATGGAAACACGAATGCTGGATTTATTCAATTGATTGTCGTAATGAAATTGTTCATGTCACACAATATCAAATCATCGGAACTGGAGAATTAGTAACCTTGCCCGTACCAAAACCCGCTTTTGTTTTGGGGCAGAAAGTAATCCTATGTTCTTACGGCAATGACGCAAAACAGCGTCTCATTTTGGGAATAGCTCTGGTGAATAATTCTTGGTTTTACCTTGTTGAATTGGTGTCGCCAACCTTAACTCAATCACCGATTATATGGAATCGTTTCTCATTAGTAGGTGAAAAAAGTTTGGTGCGGGTAAATGTTTAATTCTTTTTCATCACACAACTAAAAATTATGTCGCAAATTCAAATCACCGAAATTATCGAACAAATCTCTCAAGAGATTGAAGTTGACGCTAATGGTCAAGCGAAAGCCAGTGTTAGAGCAACTGCAAGACTGGCTGGGGTCAGCGCTGCGGCAATTCTCAAGACCTTAGACAGTGTTAACCTGGAACCCTCTAAACTGGCTCAAATGCTTATGGAATCAGGATTTTACGGTGTTAACCTAACCGAATGGAGAACCGCCGGAATCCCAGATATAGCCATCGCAATCATCTTAGAATATTACGCTTACGATGCAGGACGATACTGCACACTTCAAGCCAGATTGGTATGCCGTTCATTCAACACCATCGGCATTCGGGCATGGATTCAAGATAAATTGGGCTGGACAAAACCCGCCTCAAATAATGAAACTGCGATGACACAAATACAGTTACTCGCTGCTCTAGCTAAACACTTGGCAGAGCAAGAACAATATTTATTGGAGCAACAACAGCAGCAAACTGAAATCTTGGCAAGACTCAAAGCGGTTGAAGTTGAACAAGACAGAGTAAACACCCCATGCGGTCATAAATACAGTGTTGTTGGATTTGCCAATCTTCAAGGTTTGGAAATATCTGTAACGACCTGCAATACTAATCGCTCAAACCTGCAATCAAGACCTGAGCAAACCAGGATTAACTGCAACTATAATTACGCTTCAGCCAGGATTAATTGCAACTGAACCAGGATTAAATGCAACCAACCTGCAATCATCCGTTTCAACCAGGATTATTTGCAACTAACCGAAAGTCCAGTCAAACTGTAGGCAAGACAGTTTTCTCAAAAAACGCCCTAACTTACAAACACGCATTATTTAAATTTCAGCCAGGATTATCTGCAACTATAAGGTAAAATAAACGGTCGTTTTTTTAACCGTTATTACCACCCAGATTGCGAATCAGAAACCGAATCAAGTTTAGTAACGAAACTCGGTAATTATATCAAAGGCAACATACGCACTTATGTAACGAGTATATGTACTTGTTGAGGTTCAAAGTATGTTGATAGGCTATGCCCGAATTTCAACAGATGACCAAAATCTGAACCTGCAAATGGATGCTTTGCAGCTTGCTGGTTGCGAGAAAATTTACTCCGACCGTATAAGCGGTGCAAAAGCAGCAAGACCTGGACTCTCTCTAGCATTGGAGGTAGCACGAACTGGTGATGTTTTGGTGGTATGGCGGCTCGACCGCCTGGGAAGGTCGCTCAAAGACCTGATTGAAACGATGGAAACTTTAGGCCAGCGAGGAATTGGGCTTTCTAGTTTACAAGAATCCATTACTACCACAAACAACAGTGGTAGGTTGATTTTCCATTTATTTGGCGCATTGGCAGAATTTGAACGCAACCTAATCCGCGAACGCACAACTGCTGGACTAATCGCAGCGCGTAAGCGCGGTCACAGGGGAGGAAGACCAAAAGCCCTTGACCCAGCTAAACGTCAATTAGCAGTAAAGCTTTATACCGAAAAACAACACACCATTATTGAAATATGTAAGTTGATGGGAATTTCCAAACCAACGCTCTACAACTACATTGCAGAGATAAATACCTAACATGGTACATAAGCAAATCCCGACAGAGGCGCTCATCAATTTACGCCACCGCCTCGACGGTTTGCCTAGTCGTTGCCAAGAGCGTCGAATTCTCATTGAAGAAACAGCCGCACTGTATGGAGTGTCAACTGATACGTTATATCGGGCGTTGCGTAATTCATCACGTCCAAAATCTATAAACCGCTCAGATAGCGGGACACCCAGAAAGCTTTCACTCTCAGAAATGGAACGTTACTGCGAGGTCATCGCGGCGATGAAAATCCGTACTAGTAACAAAAAAGGGCGACATGTCTCTACAGTACGGGCAATTGAACTGTTGGAAGAATTTGGGATGGAGACACCTGATGGTTTTGTCCAACCGCCTAAAGGCGCATTGACTAGAAGTACTGTCAATTATTATTTGAAAACCTGGGGGTACGACACTGAACGTATGACTAGGCAACCGCCTGCGGTGCGTTTTCAAGCAGAATACAGCAACGAATGTTGGCATTTCGACCTCAGCCCATCGGATCTCAAACACGTAAAACAGCCATCATGGGTGGAACCGGGTAAGGGTAATCCACTACTGATGCTGTACAGCATTGTTGATGACCGTAGTGGCGTATGTTACCAGGAATATCACTGTGTTTATGGGGAGGATGTTGAAGCTGCATTACGTTTCTTATTTAATGCGATGACGGTGAAAACAACTGACGGATTTCCCTTTCATGGGATTCCAGAAATGATTTACACCGACAACGGACCAATTGCTAAAAGCCATGTATTTCAAAATGTGATGGATTGCTTGCGAATCAAGCTGGTTACGCACATGCCTGCGGGTAAGGATGGTCGCAGGGTAACAGCTCGCTCCAAAGGTAAAGTGGAAAGACCGTTTCGGACGGTCAAAGAAGCTCACGAGACTCTGTATCACTTTCACGAACCGGAAAGCGACGTTGAAGCTAACTTGTGGTTACGCCAATATTTGTTGCATTACAACGACAAACCACACCGCATAGAACCACATTCGCGGATAGAAGATTGGTTGCGAAATATACCCAAGTCTGGTTTACGTTCAATGTGTAGTTGGGAGCGATTCTGTAACTTTGCCCGCGAACCACAACGTAGAAAGGTAGGAACGGACGCCAGAGTATCAATTGAGGGCGTAGCTTACGAGGTAGAGCCAGACTTGGCTGGTGAAACCGTCGTCCTTTGGTGGGGTTTATTTGACAACGAGCTATACGTTGAGTTTAGCGATCGCCGCTACGGGCCATTTTACCCGGTTGATGGGCCCATCCCACTACATCGCTATCGCAAACACAAGAAAACTAAAACCGAAGAAAGGGCAGATAAAATTGCCGATTTGGCTAAAAAGTTGGGCTTGCCACGGACAGCCTTAGACAAAAACGCGGACTTACAATTTCTAGTAGATAAGTACAAGGAACTTACGCCAACCGTCACACCTTTTAACGACCCCGACCCATACCAAGAATTTACTTATCCCACTATATTGTTTGCTAAAAGAGCAATTTCAGATTATCTCGCTAAACCTTTGGCGAAATTATCTACTGAACAGTTGGCATTCATTGATGCATTGCTAGCTGAAACTTTGAATAAAAAAGTGATTATTGAACGAGTGCGGCAGTATTTCCACTCAAATAAAGGAGGGGAACATAATGCTCACTGAAGTCATGGAACATTTTCGGTTGGTTAGGGAATTCCCCAAGGCTGGGTACTACGAGACAGACCACCAAAAACAAATGTTTAAGGATATTAAAGTCGCAATTCATTCAGGGAAGTTGGTTGCCATAACTGGAATTATCGGGTGTGGGAAGACGACCACTTTGCGACGTTTGTTTGATGTTTTGGAGAAAGAAGGTAAGATTCTAGTCTCAAAGTCCCTTTCTGTGGATAAAGACCGAGCGACGCTACCAACACTAATTGCTGCCTTATTCTACGATTTATCCACAGATAAAGAAATCAAAATCCCAAAAGACGGCGAAAAAAGGGAACGGGAACTGCGCGACTTGATTAGAAAAGGTAAAAAGCCCGTGGCGCTGTTTGTAGATGAGGCTCACGACTTACATTACAGTACTTTGACGGGACTCAAACGTTTAATCGAAGTAGTTGAAGATGGTGGTGGCACACTTTCAGTGGTATTAGCTGGTCATCCCAAACTGAAAAATGATTTACGCCGTCCAACTATGGAAGAAATTGGATATCGAGCAACGGTCTTCTCTTTGGAGGGTATTGTTGGTAGCCAGCGAGAATATATTGAATGGTTAGTATCTAAATGCATTGTTGAAGATACTCAAATAAGTGATATCTTGTCGGCGGAAGCCATTGAGCTACTTGCCATACGCTTGAGGACACCTCTGCAAATCGAGCAACATTTGACACTCGCATTCGAGGCTGCATACCTCTTTGGGGAAAAACCTATCACCACGGCGATTATTGAGTCCGTTTTATCTAAGCAAATTGATGACTTAGAACCCACCTTAACCCGGCATGGTTATGACGTGAGGGGCTTGGCGGAACAGTTTAATGCTAAACCTGCTGAAATTAAATTACTGTTTCGCGGACAACTCGACCCAGCGCGATCGCGTGAGTTGCAGGAACAAATGCTGGCGGCGGGGCTGCCGCTTTGAGTGGATTGAAAACGATTGGGAAAATGGAAGTATTTATAGTTGCAAATAATCCTGGTTGAAACCGATGATTGCAGGTTGGTTGCATTTAATCCTGGCTCAGTTGCAATTAATCCTGGCTGAAGCGTAATTATAGTTGCAAATAATCCTGGTTTGAAAATGTCTTGATTGCAGGTTTGAGCGATTAGTATTGCAGGTCGTTACAATTACTATGATGTTATTTAGCTACAAAACACGCCCTACAACGAAGCGAAATGCTCTTGCAGTAAGTGATAGATAAAGATGTAGCTCCCACCAGACTTCTTCTGTAAAAACATACGTTTTGTAGCGGAGTTAAGGAATCGGGAGTAGTTCCAAGGAATAGATCCATTTTGCCAGAGAATGAGGCGCAAAAGGAAGTGTTGAATGCTAGCAATACTTACAATTGATCCACTTATCATTCCACCAATTAACCCAGCAACCAGACCAAGAGCTTGTCCACTAATTTCACTAATAAGTCCACTCAACAGCATACTGATTAGAGCAAGAATTACAGCATTGACCAGAGACTGCCAAATACCTTGATTAGGAAATTTCCTTTTTTCTATATCAATTTGAGGTCCACTCAATCCATTGGTTACTAGACCAGTTGTTCCTCCAAGCAGCCCAAAAAACAGAAGAGTACTTAGTCCAACACTTATAAAGACACCTATTATATCACCAAAAAGGCTAACAAATAACCCAACACTAAATCCTATTACCATACCATTCTTCAGCCCAATTACTGCTTTTCTTTGAGACCATTTGAGTGTTTCAACTGGCTCAATTTTTTCTGTCACTGCTCCAATGAATCCAGCAATCAGTCCAGTAATTACTCCACCAATCACTACTGTAATCCGTTGCCCAATTAGCCCACCAATTAGCCCACCAATCGCCCCACCAATTACTCCATTAATTAACCCTACTCCAAGATGGTACATCCACTTCTGTATAGAGGTTTGTAGCCAAGAGGGTTGTAAATGCTCTATTAAAAATATGTTTTGAGATTTTTGCGACATTCTTTTAGCTAGCCAAGTTAGCCACTTAATAACTAGCTCTTTAGAATATGGCTGTCTAGCACTTCGATGATAGAAAGCTTGTTCAACATAAGTATTAAATATATGCCTGCGGCGTTCTGTAATCGAATATATCTCTGATAATTCTTTAACTGACATTCCCCAGAAGGCGTGGATGATAATACTAAGCATCAGGGGTGTCTTTACTAACTCTTGTAGTGCGGTATCCTCTTGTAGCACTGTGTTAACTGTTGCTAGTTCAGAACCGGAACTAACAAGATAGTGATAAACTTGCTCGTATTTAAGAGGTCGCAGGTAAATTGCATCTTGAAACTTTAGACGGTTTGAAAGAACTTGGTAGTCTCTAATGCAACTACAGACTACGATTTGCGTCTGTCCATATTTTTTACTAAATTGATTCAAGGCTTGAATGCATAACTCTCGACTCTTAGGGCTAAGTTCATCCAAGTTATCGAGTAACAGTAGGAGTTGTTGTTCTTTGAGCCAATCTTTACTGAGGCTTTCGGAAATTTGATAATTGGTAGTAAGTTCCTGGACAATCCAATCCTCAAATTTTTGCTTCTTTTTCTCCCAAAAGGATATATCCAACACAACTGGAATCGGTTGATTTATGTCTCGCTCTGCACGGGTAATTAAATCGCAAGCCAACTCCAGCAGAGTTATTGTTTTTCCTCCTCCTGGCTCTCCCACAATCAGGAGTGTTGCTCCCTCTCCCATTTGGTCAAGTTTATTAATAACTTTAGTACCAGGAGGTAGAGTAGGTCTATCTTGGTAGTGAAGAAGTTCCGATATCATTCTCGAAGCTGTTTCTACTAAATCAAATGCTTCCTCCATGCCCATTTCAATCGGTACTCTACCTTGTAATGAAGTTTTCAACACGCCGTCAACCCAATAATTTCTCACTTTATTAAGTAAGGTTTTGCGGTTGCGGTATTGATATATTTTGTGGTGGCTGATAGCTTCATCTATTTGATTTATTTGGGCCACAATACCTTTGATCTCAGGCAGCTGTGAATCAAGTTCTGAGGCACTCTTAAATAAAGCAATAGCTTCGTCTTTTTGGTTTTGTTGAGCTTTAATATCTGCTAATTTTCTTTCTGTTTTTGCCTGCCCTTGTTTATCATTATTTTTTTTATAAAGATGTATAGCATCTCGAAAAAGCTTCTCTGCTTCTTCAAGTTGAGCTTGTTTAATTTTAATATCAGCTTTTTGAGATAAGGCTGCGGCTTTGCCTTTATCAATTTTAGGTTCTTCTTCATATATATCTAAGGCAGATTCACAATAAGCAATTGCTCTTGGGAATTTTTCCTGTAAAAGATAGACTTTAGCTATATCGAGAAGTGTTTCCGCTAAATTCTCTCTATCGATATCCTTCTTATTAAGGCGTTTTTTTACATATATTTTTTCAGCTTTAATATAGAAATCAAGTGATAGTTCTCACTCTTGTTTTTGGGTGCAAGTTCTAGCAATTTTGCATAATATTATTGGTAAAAGTATATTATCCTCTTTGACATACAAACGATAAATTTCTAGGGATTCTCTATAATGTTTTAATGCTTTTTCAAATTGACGTTGTAAGTCACAGATATTTCCTAGTGCTAATAGAGCATTGACTTTTATCTTAAGGCTTATTTTACTGATATCCTTTCTATTTTCTATACTTTTTTCAAAACGTTTAAGCGCGTTTTCTAAATACTCTTTTGCTTTTTCAAAAATTCCTAACTCTGTATATCTTTTTCCTATAGATGTTAAAAGTTCTATATAATCATCTTTATTTTTATCTGATTCTTGATAATCTCTCTCCCTACTTAATAAGGAATTAAGCTTAGGGTCTGGAATAAATTCAGATTCAGAAAAATCTAGTTCACTATCTATATCTAATGTATCTACATCAAAATCAAAAATACCAGATTTCCATGCCCAAAAATCAGGTGCAAATTTAGCAAGACGAGTAATAGCGTATTCTGGCAAACAAATCAGGAGAGGATATGGCACACTTCTAAGGAAAGCATCCCGTACAAAGTTGAGGTCTTGTAAAAGAGGTGGGTATTCTCCTTCAATACCAATAGAGTTCTCTAGGTTTATTAAAGTAATAACTAACTTTTTTTGAGGAGCAATGGTAACTATTGATAGCTTTTTTACAATCTCATCTTTGAGGAACCTCAAGTTTTGAGCGGGAAAATCGAAAACTTCTAACTGATTATCTTGACACTGAGGATGTTGTTTTAGCTCTTCAATTAAGCTGTCTCTATATCTAGCAGAATCAATTTCAAGAAAACCAAGTGTAAATTTTCCCGGTTCGGCAAAGTCTATAAATGTTAATAGTTCCTGAAATTGTTGTTGATTTCGCTCATTTATAGTATAAATAGGCTCACTTGGTGGATTCATTAGTTAATTTTCTATTGTTCTTGAGCAGTTTGCAATGCTTTTTTGAAATCATCAGCTTGCATTAATAGAGGATTAACATAATACCATCGCTTAATCTTACTCCCACCGTATTCTAGAATATAGTTTCGGTATAGCATCTCTGGTATATCGGGATTTTTCGGAAGTTTTTTCTTTAAGCACACCTCCGCTAGGGACTGATAGGAAATTTCCGCAGGAATCTGATTCTCCCAAATCTGCTGTTCCCTCTGAATAGACTCCGTGACATCTTCTACAGTTATCTGTTCGCGACTGCTAGCTCTAGCAATCGTACAAGCTATTCGCATCAACTGCATTAACTGGCGCACGTGTCCTCCACTGGCTTTTGCCAACTCTAGCAATAACTCCTCTGATTCAAATACAGCTTCAGTTTTGACTCGCTTCTTAATCAACTTTGCCATAGCATTTAGACCATCTTCATCATGTTCTAAATAACACTTATTGGCTTCATACTTATAGATATCTACCATTGGCATGATGCAAGAAGAACTAGAATCAGATTCTAGATTAATCGAGTGAATGATTGAAATCGGCACGGTATAGATTATAAAACAGTTGATTTCAAGTTGTTTTCCATAATCTTTAAATAAATGTTTACCAGTTGATGTATTAACCCTATCTAAACTATCAAATATAATCAAAAATCCATAAAATTGAGTATATTTCTGTCTCAATTTTATGGAAGCATCATTCAATAAATTATTAATTAGCTTCATTAGGTCTGGAGCATTTCTGTCCAGAGTTTGCCGAATAATTGTTTTATCCTCTTCATTGCCTCTAATTCCACCTAAGAGTTTTAGTACTATCTTACCCACAAGGGGAATCTCAGGTGCGAAATCTATACCTGCGGTTGATTCCCACCATTTATTAAATTTAGTTTCAGTTTCCTTAGTAGTTTGTTTGAACCAATCCTCAAAATCTTTTAGAAGTTTAGGATCAAACTTCAATTTCAATTTGCGTAATTCTTCTTCTACTCGTTTTACAATTACCAAATATAAATCTGTATATTGAACGTCATTTATATCTATTTCATCTGCTGCATCGATATAAATTACCTGATATCCCTGCGATACCCCATAGTCTTGAATCTGTCTTAGCTCGGTACTTTTTCCACAACCTCGATGTCCTGTAAATAGAATTTTGCCATACTTTTTGCCTGGCTTTAGCTCTATATCTTCATCTTCTATTGCTTGCTTTACACTTGCAAGTGCTAAATTGTCTCGTACTTTTGATAGGTTAAAGTAACGCAAGTCTTTACCCATAAGTGGAGTTAAATCACAAACACGATAAGCATCTTTCAGCGTAGCAGCAAGGTTGTCAGGCAGCGAATTCATGAGTAATTTAAGTTTGATAGAATAGTCTAAATGCAAATCATTACACTATACTCTAAGTATATGGTAAACGCACGGTATTCCTAAAACCCTTGCTGTATAAGGATATTGATGAAAAAATAGCCTAAATTATAAAACGCCCAAACCCTTGCTATTAACGGTCGGTTCGCTCATTTCATAAATAGAATAGCCAAAGGGAGCAATGCGATGCAAGTTAGACGGCAGCGATCGCAAATTTATATACTGAAATGATAAGTCAATTAAATCACTATACTTTAAAGTGTTTTCACTAGAAATTATCCTTTGGATATATTCCCAAAAGATAGAATAGGTAATATTTTCATTCTTCTGAAATAAACTATCTAATTACACACTAGGAAGTTTAAGTATTTTTTATCACAAAAAGTCTGACAAGAAGCAGCCTTAAGTATAAAATTTATCCAACAGCTTTTGGTTTAAGGAAAGAAGTTAAAATTGAATCACAAAAATTGTTCCAACTACCAGCCATCCATTGACAACGGAGGTGTAACAACATTTGCTGCATTTTCTTTCAACCAAAATTTACTATTTCCTTTCATTCTTAAATTGACAACTTGGCGAATTAAACTCTCAATAGCACCACTGCCAATGGGA
>NZ_JAIVFV010000203.1 GCF_020829445.1 Nostoc sp. CHAB 5836 | reverse complement strand
AAATATTTTTCTAAAAACTGATAAACTGAGTCTTCGGCAATGTCTTTGGTGAAACGAGGAACATCAGCGTGAGCGGGACAATAATGAGTTAGCCAACCCATGTGACTCCACCAGAAGCCTTTATTAGAATCATGGGGATCAGTGTCAGTATCAGAGTTTAAATGATGAATGCGATGTGTCCCGATCCACTCAATTGGCCCTCCTTGACACGATAGTGTGCCGAAGAAAACTAAGACATACTCTAGCCACTTGGGAGTTTGAAAACTGCGGTGAGTAACAAGCCGGTGAAATCCTAGAGTAACTCCTAAACCACCTGTTACCCAGTACAGTAAGAGACCCACACCAACTGCCGTCCAGCTAAAGTTACCAGGAACAAGGGCAAATAAAGCGCCGATGTGCAGTCCAATGAAAAACAGGGTATTAACCCAGTTAATTTGAGGTTTGGTCGAAGTAGCAATTGTCATGCAGTAACCTGAAGAAAGAATTTTTCCAGCCCAAGAAGAGCGTGATCTAAAAATCCGCAATCTATATTTTTTTTTGAAAGAGGAACTGATGAACAGCTTAGAACAGCTGCGGCAAGCAGAACATGCACTGTTAGAAATTTTTTCTGTAATTGACACTCAGGTCAAGCATAATCTAAAACGAGTGCTGGATGCTTTTCGTAATCACCGTGTAGGCGCACACCACTTTGCTGGTGTAAGTGGCTATGGTCATGATGATTTAGGACGAGAAACTTTAGATAAAGTTTTTGCCGAAGTTATGGGTGCTGAAGCCGCGGCGGTGCGAGTGCAGTTTGTTTCGGGAACTCATGCGATCGCCTGTGCTTTGTTTGGTGTTCTCCGTCCTGGAGATGAAATGTTAGCAGTGGTCGGTTCTCCCTACGATACGCTTGAAGAAGTCATTGGTTTACGGGGTCAAGGCCAAGGCTCCCTGATCGAGTTTGGCATAAATTACCGCCAATTGGAGCTAACCTCCGAAGGAACTATAGATTGGCAAGCTTTAAGTACTAATGTGGCTGAAAACACTCGTTTAGTGTTAATTCAGCGTTCTTGTGGCTATTCTTGGCGTCCTAGTTTATCAATTGCCGATATTGAAAAAATCGTCCACTTAGTCAAGCAGCAAAATCCGAACACCGTTTGCTTTGTAGATAACTGCTACGGTGAATTTATTGAAACCAGGGAACCCACAGCCGTAGGTGCTGATTTAATGGCGGGGTCATTGATTAAAAATCCTGGTGGTACCATTGTCAGTGCTGGCGGTTATGTCGCTGGTCGCGCTGAGTTAGTGGAAGCATCTGCTTGTCGCCTCACGGCTCCCGGTATCGGTAGTTATGGCGGTGCTACTTTTGACCAAAATCGCCTGCTGTTCCAAGGCTTATTTTTGGCTCCGCAGATGGTAGGAGAGGCGATAAAAGGGACTTATCTGACTGGGTATGTATTTGATCAACTCGGTTATCCAGTGAATCCCGCTCCTCTGGCTCCCCGTGGGGATGTCATTCAGGCAATTAAACTCGGTTCTGCCCAAAAGCTAATTGCTTTCTGTAAAGCCATACAACAGCATTCTCCGATAGGTTCCTACTTAGACCCTGTTCCAGATGATATGCCGGGGTATGAGAGCCAGGTAGTCATGGCTGGGGGGACATTTATTGAAGGGAGTACTTTGGAATTATCGGCAGATGGGCCAATGCGATCGCCCTATGTGGTTTATTGCCAGGGTGGGACTCATTGGACTCATGTAGCGATCGCCTTGGAGGCTGCGATCGATGCTGTTGGGAGTAGTGGTTTATAGTTCAATACCCTTGGGTTAAGCCTAAAACTCTTTGTCAAAGTTAATTTTTTTAACGAACCGCATTCGCGCAGCGTCTCGTCAGAGAAGGACGCAAAGGAAGAGAAGGAAGAAATGCTTAACTTCCAATAAATAAATTATTCAATCAATAATATGGAAGTAAGTCGGCAAAAATAAACCAAACTATATTACGAAACGTAAATACACCTTAAGCCCTTATAAATGAAGAAGGACAAATGACAAATGACAGCCTTAGCCAGTTAGCTTTATTTGCGTCGCTTTACTTACTATGAGCGATCGCCATAATCGTACTACTGCTGCACATCTAAATGTCTACATCCAAGGTCAAGGATTCCCCATTCTGGGTTTACATGGTCATCCTGGTTCTGGTCGTAGTCTTTCTGTCTTTACCAATCATTTATCAAAACGCTACAAAACTTTTGCCCCTGATTTACGTGGATATGGCAAAAGTCGGTACAACGGCAATTTTGATATGAATGACCATTTGACTGATTTAGAAGCGCTATTAGACCGCTTAGAGATTGAAAAGTGCCTAGTATTGGGATGGTCTCTTGGGGGCATTCTGGCAATGGAACTGGCATTACGTTTACCAGAGCGCGTTACCGGGCTGATTTTGGTGGCGACAGCCGCAAAACCCCGTGGTAGTCATCCTCCGATCACTTGGCAGGACAATTTATATACTGGTGTTGCTGCCCTATTGAATTATATAAAACCGAGTTGGCAATGGAATATTGAAACTTTTGGCAAGCGATCGCTTTTTCGCTACCTAATCCAACAACATACATCTACCAGTTACAACTACATCGCTAAGGAAGCAGTACCAGCTTATTTGCAAACCTCTCCTGCTGCTACTCGCGCTCTCTATGGTGCAATTCAATCGGGATACAACCGACTTCCAGATTTGCAACCAATTCAATGTCCGACTTTAGTACTTGCTGGTGAGCAAGATTGCCACATCACACCTGATTCCAGCTTAGAAACTGCTCGACACCTCCTAAATTCTAAATGGCAGTGCTACCCCAACACCGCCCATCTTTTCCCGTGGGAAGTCCCCCATCTGGTTCTCAATGACATTGATTATTGGCTGGAAGAACATCCGGAGGTAATTAGTAGTCAATAGTCCAAGGCTTTTTGACTCTTAAGGAAATAATTCTTAAAACTCGGAATTACGAATTACGAATTACGAATTACGAATTATGTTGGCCTATCTTAAATCTGACAATTCAGGTTATGTGGCAATACTGCGCAGGTTTTGGCAAAAAATAAAAAATGTGTAGGTTGGGTTTCGTTCCTCAACCCAACCGAAGGGCGGGGTTTGTTGGGTAACGCTCCGCTCAACCCAACCTACAAATATTAAAAACCTACGCAGTATTGGGTTATGTGGAAAAGTCCACCAAAAACCTAACCCCCTAACCCCCTTCCCGCATCGGGAAGAGGGAAATTCAAAGTCTCTCTCCTTAAAGGAAGAGAGAAATAGAAGTGAGGTTTTCCAGATGACCTGAATTGTCAGATCTTAAATTTGACCGCCAAAGGCAGGCTGTACTTTGCGGTCAAATCTTTCCCCCAAGTCGTCAGCAATTGTTAAGGCATTAGGTTTGCAACGCTTGACACTCACAACAATTCCCGTAGCTCCTTCAAGTTCTAAATCTTCTATGTATCCTTTGCTTGCTAATGTTGCATCGGAAGAAATCAGAAATGGCCCGAAGTAGTACGTGCAACGGGGATTCTGCGTCACAATCTCTACCCACCAAGCCAAGCCGAGGTTCTCAAACGTGTTAATCAACACTTCCTTGAGGTTATGCCAAATGGTTTTCATAGTTTTCGCCGATTTATAAACGTGCTACAGGGTGTTAAAGGATATGCTGCTTGATTATCTTTTACATTTCTTTATACTCTGTTACGTTATTTTTTAAAAGAGATTTTTTGTAATTTATCTAAGTGCAGTGTACTTAGCGATCGCTGGCGATAAATTTCATAAAGCGCCATACCGGCTGCTACGGAAGCATTGAGGCTGGGAGTCTTACCCTGTAGAGGAATTGATACTAAGAAATCACAGGAGCGTTGAGTTAACATACTCAGACCTTCGCCTTCTGAGCCGATTACCAAAACGATTGGGCCAGTGAAATTGACTGTATGCACAGGCTCACTTCCACTTGCAGCAGTGCCATAAATCCAAAAGCCAGCTTCTTTTAATTCTTCTAAGGCGCGACCAAGGTTAACAACTCTAGCTACAGCAAAATTTTCTAAAGCGCCTGCTGCTACTTTCATCACAGTGGAAGTGATCCCAGATGCTCTTCTTTGGGGAATCACCAATCCTTGAGCGCCAATTGCTTCGGCTGTGCGAATAATTGCTCCCAAGTTGTGAGGATCAGTAATTCCGTCAGCCACCACAATTACGGGATCGGTTACAGATTTGGACTGTTCAATTAGATCGAGCAATTCGATGTACGCGTAGGGAGCAATTTGTGCCGCCACACCTTGGTGATTAGCCCCGTTGGTGAGATGGTCTAAACGCTTGGGTTCAACCTCATCAATAACTGTGCCGTTTTCCTTCGCTTGTAGGAGAAAATGGTGAAAGCTGGGATCGTAGCGCAGACGGGTAGTAATCCACAGACGGTTGAGATTGCGCTGATTTTGTAACGCACTCAATACTGGATGACGACCGTAGATGAGATCGCTATCTTCTTCTATCGGTTGTGTAGATACAGAAGGTTGCGAGAAGTTGCTATTGCGTTGTCGGGAGTTGCTAGAGATCGGGTTGCTATCTATTTTTCTGGGATTGCCAGTCGGATTAACAACAGAGATGGTGTTACCATCTACTTTCCTGGGATTGCGAGTCGGATTAACAACAGAGATGGTGTTACCATCTACTTTCCTGGGATTGCGAGTCGGATTAACAACAGAGATGGTGTTACCATCTACTTTCCTGGGATTGCGAGTCGGATTAGTAATAACACGCTTACCTTTAATTTTTACGGGTTGTCCACGATTTGCTTCGCTAGAAGTCTTGACTTTTCTTGGTTTATTCTGCATTTGAGTTATAGATATAGCGTATGGTTGATCATGCCAATTACCTCAATTTCTTGAACCTAAGATGTTGTGGCTACTGTGAAATTGAGTTCTCACTCGTTCTCTACATGAAGTATTTGCAACAGTTCGGTTAGACGCTGGTAATCGGTGAGATATAAGTAGCCAATTAAGGTTTCTAGACTAGTTGCCTGTTGATAAATTTCGGGATTAAGTCGCTTAGGGCGTCCTGTAGCGGCGTTTCTACCCCGTCGCACAATTTCTAATTCGGTATCCCTGAGATGAGGAATCAGCGATCGCAAATGTAGCGCTTGTGTTTCCGCTCTTACCTGCTCCACTACCAGACTATGGTAAATTCCTGACCGCTGCAATGGCAGCAGATAAAAAATTCTAACATACAACTCATAAATTGCATCCCCCAAATATGCTAAAGCACTAGGAGAAATTTGTTGCACTTGTGAGAAGGAAATCTGTTGGGATGGCGGTGTGGTTGCCAAGAGTGCTTGAGTCCAAGATAAACTGTGTTTGGGAGTTTCATCTTGTCCATCTAATAGCTCTTCCTCCTGTGACTTCACAAATAAATCATTCCTTGACGGGCTAGATTTGGCAGACATTCTTCCCAAAGACTTATTTTTTTGAAGTATGCCATAATAGTCTTTTTAGCATAAACAATACTATCAAAATTACTTCCTAATTTCATCTTTTTGATTGAGAGTTGGCATTTAAAATTACCCTGATGTCAACATCCATAAAGCAAATTTTGCCTACTTATTGTGGTATGCGCCTAACATCGGGTAAAATTTGCACACCAAATTCGCCCTTTGAGTTGATCACATTAGACCTCTTGCAAAAGTCCCTAACATCCCACCCTCAAGAGTATGAGTACATTGAGGGTGGGGACTTTCGCGTACCGTTAAATATAATAGCTCAACTGGCTTAGTCCCTCTCCCACAAGGAGAGAGGTTTTTTGCCAGAAGTTTTAAAAATTAAGTTATCCGATGTTGAATCTGGATAGCTAAATTGATCTCTCAGGTCGAGCAATCAAGACTGCTTGACGTTTTCTAGAGCGTCTTCAACTGATTTTTGCAGAGAGAGAAACTTCTCTAGGCGAACAAGCTTGACCGTTTGAGTTACGCGGGCATTCGTGACAATTTGCAAAGTGCCATTAGCAGTTTGCGCCTGCTTGGCTAGCTGCACCAGAGCGCCCAGGCCAGAACTGTCAACAAAGTCGATTTGTGAGAGATCCAAAATAATGTGCTTAGGGCCTTCGTCAATCTTGCTGCCAAGTGTCTTGCGAAATGTCGGCTCAGAAAAGGCATCTAACAAACCTGTGAGGCGGAATAGCTGACAGTTATCCCGGACTTCACGAGTGCCCCTCAGGCTAACGGTTAGATTCAGTGGCTCAGCAATAATTCCCTCCTCATGAGTTAAAGTGAACGCTCAAGTATAGATGGTTTTTGAGCAAGTTGTCTACAATCTCCTGGAATAGGGGATTGGGCACTTGTACTGCCCTTTGACTACGCTCACCAAGCGCGAATGCGAGTGCATCTGGTAGAGTTGTCGTTGGCGCAGCCTCTGGTAGAGTTGTATTGGCCATTGGAAAACCTTTTCTCAGTCCCTAGTACCGAGTCCCTAATCCCCCATTGGCATTTTGCTATTTTTATTTAATCCTAGATGCGACAACTTGACTCTTGCTTTTTGCTCCAATTCCAAATTAAAAATGCATAGTTCAAAAAGAAATCTTTCATTTTTAATTTTTAATTCCCCTGTGAGGTTGACGTGCTGTTCGCATGGCTTGGACAAATTGCTCAAACAAGTAATCAGCATCGTGGGGGCCAGGGCTAGCTTCTGGGTGATACTGTACGGAGAATACAGGTAGAGATTTGTGACGTACCCCGGCAATGGTGCGGTCGTTTAAGTTCAAGTGGCTGATTTCCACAACTGCTGTAGGTAAAGAATCTGGGTCAATAGCAAAACTATGGTTTTGGCTGGTAATTTCTACCCGTTGTTGTAAGCCAGCAGGCTGATTCAAACCACGATGACCAAATTTGAGTTTATAGGTTTCTGCTCCTAGTGCATGACCTAAAATTTGGTGTCCCATACAAATACCAAAAATGGGTTTTTGACTTAACAGAAGTGCTTTGGCTGTTGCAATTCCTTCAGTGACAGCAGCAGGGTCGCCAGGCCCATTAGAAAGAAACACACCATCTGGATTGTAATTGAGGATTTCCTCTGGTGAGGTATCAGCAGGCACAACAATTACCCGACAACCATAACTTGTTAAGCGACGCAAAATATTACGTTTTATGCCAAAGTCAAGGGCAACAACGGTAAAGGGTTCTCCAAGATTTTCCGCAGCCTCTGAGTTAAATTCCCAAGCTGGAATTGTGGGATCTGACCATTCATAAGCTGTTGGGGTGGTGACTTGACGAACCAGATTCAATCCTGCCATGTTGGGAGCCGCCTGTACTCGCTCTAGCAATTCTGCCTCATCGAGAATGGTTGTAGAAATGCCACCGTTCATGGCTCCAAAGATCCGAATTTTGCGGGTGAGGGCCCGGGTATCGATGCCGTAGATCCCTGGTACTTGATTTTGTTTCAGGTAGTCTGGTAAAGATTGTGTCGATCGCCAGTTACTTGGTTGGTGACAAATATTGCGGGCGATCGCACCCCGTACTTGGGGTCGATCTGATTCTTCATCTTCAGAATTGACACCAGTATTCCCCAATTCCGGATAGGTAAAAATGACAATCTGACCGCAGTAACTGGGGTCGGTCAGAACTTCTTGATAGCCGGTCATGCCGGTGTTGAACACCACTTCTCCGATCGCGGTTCCCATAGCACCGAAAGACCAACCGCGATAAGTGGTTCCATCTGCCAAGATCAGTAAAGCTGGTATTGCGTCAGTCAGGGGCATAGGTGATAGATTGGGGATTGGGCATGGGGCACTTGTACTGAGCGAACGCGAGTGCATCTGGTAGAGTTGCCGTTGGCGCAGCCTCTCCAAGAGTTGTATGGGGCATTGGAAAACTTTTTCTCATTCCCTATTCCCCAATACTGCGATTGTTAATTATCCCATGAGTTGGCCACGACGATCGCCGCCGTCCGTCTTATTATGTCGCCACTGATTCTGGGTACAGAATTGAGTGGAGGACTTAGTACAGATGCAGCATAAAATCGTGGTGAATTGAGGGTTGAAATTTAAACGCAAAGGGGCGCAAAGGGAAGCGCAAAGGTTCGCAGAGAATTCGCTACGAATTAATGAAACGTTGTACTTAGGGCGAATTAGTTAAAATTAATTATGCTTCAGTCTTTTTTATCCCGTGCAACCCTAATTTTTCTATCGACCGCTCTAGCGATTTTGTTTGTTGGCTGTAGTGAAGACAAACGAAACACTGCAACTGGTGGCAATGAGCAACCTACGCCAATTGGGGATCTGTCATTAGTACAGCCGACTGTGGAACCAGTAACACCAGTAACTACCCCAGAAGCACAGCCGCTAGATCGGTCTGAAAGTGAACCAAGTATTTTTGAGATGGGGCGAGACAAAGCTGTTGGCGCTTGGAGTATCAGCCAATCTGCTCAATCTCCAGATGACTGGAATTTGGTGGCGAGTCATTACCAGGATGCGATCGCGCTGATGCAACAAGTGCGGCGACAAAGCCCAGAATTTGCGATCGCTCAAACCAAAATCACTGAATATCGCCACCAAGTTAAATATGCCCAACAGAAAGCTAATCCTCGCCCTGTTGCAGTTAGAGAACCTCAAAAAATAGTTATTGTTGTTCCCCAGACGGCAACCAAACCAAGATATACCTCACCTCCACAAGAAACAAAACCGTTATCACCAGAGCCAGCTTTGCCTTCATCAGCAGTGGTGATTCCAGACCAAGCAGTATTTACAGCCCCGATTAAAAAGCGAATTGGCGGAACGCCAATTGTCGAAGTTACCTTTAATGGCCAGCAACAATTTGAGATGATTGTGGATACGGGAGCCAGTGGCACTGTCATCACCCAAGAGATGGCCAATGCTTTGGGAGTCGTGACAGTGGGGAAAGCTAAGGCAAACACCGCCAGTTCCAGAGCTGTAGAATTTCCTGTGGGCTATGTTAATTCGATGGCACTTGGCGGCGTAATAGCGAATAAAGTAGCAGTAGCGATCGCCGGGGCGGAACTAGAAACTGGACTTCTAGGACATGACTTTTTTGGTAACTACGATGTCACCATCAAACGTAATGTGGTAGAATTTCGCCCGCAACTGCGATCGCAAATCAATTCCCCAGAAACTCAACTAACTGCTCCAACTTCGTCCAAGCCGCCCCACTTTCTAGGATATCCTTAGCGATTTTAATACCCTCGGCGTGATCGAGCAACGCGATCGTACCCGCCACTTGCAGCGCCAACGACGCATTTAAGGCAACTGCATCCTGTTGCGCCTGAGTTCCCTTACCTTGGAGTACAGCCTTGAGAATCGCCGCATTCTCTTGCACATCTCCACCCCGAAGCATACCTATAGAAGCAGGGGTTAAATCGAAATCTAGGGGATTAATGGTAGTTAACTGCACTTCTTTCTCCGATAACACCGCCAAGTCAGTTAAATCTCCCAACCCAGCCTCATCAAGTTTTTCTCGCCCGTGCAGCACAATCGCCTTTTCCTTGCCCAAATTCTGTAAAGCTTCGGCAACAGTTGCCAAAAGCTTAGGAGTAAATAATCCTACCACTTGCCCAGTTGGACGCAACGGATTTACTAACGGCCCGAGCAAATTAAAAATTGTTCGCACTTTCAAAGTCCGCCGTAATGAAGCAACCGCCTTGAGTGCTGGATGCCAACCAGGGGCAAACAAGAAAGTGATCCCCACCTCTTGTAATGCGGCTTCTACTTTGTCACTGGACGCACTCAAGTTTACACCCAAGGCTTCCAATACATCGGCACTTCCTGTGAGACTTGACGCTGAACGATTGCCGTGTTTAGCCACGGGTACACCATAAGCGGCGGCGACAAATGCAACTGCTGTGGAAATATTAAAAGTTGATGAGCCATCTCCACCAGTCCCACAGGTATCGATTACAGTGCTGAATGCTGTTAGTGAATAGCTATGGTTTAACCCCTGCTGAGTGCTGAGTGGGGAACATTGAGATTGTAATACTTCAGCCATGCCGGTCAACTCGTCGGCAGAAATGCCTCTAAAGTTCAGCGCTGTTAAAATAGCCCCTGACAATTCTGGAGGAACCGCTTCACTGAGCCAACCTTGCATCAATTCCGCAGACTGAGTGCGAGACAATGATTGGCCGTCTATTAATTGTTGCAGCAAGGTATACCAGCTAACAGAGGATTCTTGAGCAGGGATTGGGGAAGTTGTCATAGCTAAGATTTGTATGTTGTAGCATAGTGGTTCTCCTTTGTATGCAATACACTTTCACTTCCATTCCTTTGCAGGCAAGGGTCTGGCGGTTAGTTTTGTATTGAATTCAACACAGAAGCGCTATATATTGTAGCGCTGCTGTACGTGGAAAGCGACGAACCTGAGCTAATGCAATAAACTCTGCCAAAATGTAGCTGTGAGTTAAGCTACCACTACTGACTCACCAAGAGCTGAAATTATCTATTCAGAACTCCCACAATTAGCTAACAAGGCACATTTCTATGCCCCGTTCTGTACCCTATCAACCTTTGTTGTTGCGAATTCTTCATGGCGCGAGTGGAATTTTAGCGATCGCCGCAATCATTACCGGATTTCTGGTTTACAACACATACGATCGCCGATTTGGTAAAATACCATTTCCTCAAAT
>NZ_JAIVFV010000202.1 GCF_020829445.1 Nostoc sp. CHAB 5836 | reverse complement strand
TTAAGTAAAGATTATGAAAGATTACCCCAAACCTCGGAGACATTTATCTATATTGCGATGATTCGGATTATGGTCAGACGATTGGCATGATTTTTGACTGGTTTTGACTTTTAAAACATCCTCTTAGCTAACAAAATTAGTATTTGTAGGGTGCGTTACGCGAAACGCTAACGCACTCTACCCTTAAGAATGGTGCCGTACTGCGCTAACACACCCTACGTATATTTTCAAAAATCAAATATGAGTCCTATAGAATAAAATAGCCCTGAGTCCTGATAATCCTAGTATATATAGCGGTTCTCAATTGCATGGAATACAGACCTAACCCCCAGCCCCTTCCCTGCAAGGGAAGGGGAGTAATATTCAAAGCCTCCCTCCTAAAAGGAGAGAGGTTTGGAGAGAGGTCAAACTGTATTGCATCCAAGCGAGAACCGCTATAGTGACCGATTCATCGCTCACTATGTACTAGGATTTTATTTTAAGTTTAGTTATCAATAACAGCGCTTCTCGTTTACGTGAGATACACCCATAGGGGCACAGTACCACCCATAGGTGTCAAGGGAAATATTTCCACCACATCGATCATGAAACACTATCAACAACAACCTAACGCCTTCCCCAACGACTATCTAAACAACTTGTGGGGAGAAATCCAAGCTTGTCCTTACTTTGCAATCAACAACCTCAACCGCGATTTTGTCGCCACTAAAGGATTTTCTGTAGTGTTTCAGCGTTCTGGATTACCCAAAGTAGAACAGCAGTTTCCCTACTTCAAGCTTTACCTAGATTTAGCTCTCCAGCCGAATTGTAATGCTTTTTACCTCAATCCTTTACAGCTAAAAGAAGGCTCCCGCGTTGATCCGCATATTGATCGGTCTTTACGTTCCTACTCCAAAACCATTGAACCACCTGCGGTTGTCAGTGTCCTTTATGTGCGAGTACCTAGTGATATGGAAGGGGGAGAACTGGTATTGCGATCGCACAAACGCCAACTTGGTCAAATTAAACCCCAAATCAATACTTTACTTTACTTTCAAGGCGATTTAACCCATTCGGTTAACGCTGTGAAGACTCCCGGAAATCGCTTAAGTTTAGTTTGTGAGCAGTATAGTTTGTGCGAAACTGAACTCCAGGAAATCCCGGAGTTTACTGTGGAGTCAAGAGTTACTCAGTCTACAACTAAAAAGAAAAAGTATAGCTCATAGTTTACTAAAGTTACAATGTTATGTGACTTTTCAGGATAACATCCAATGCTGAGAATTAGCCTGTAAGTATTATCTAGTGCGATCGCCGGAGGGAAAAAATGAGCTTGGCTGGATTAAGAATTGTGTTGGTAGAGCCAGCTGGGCCGATAAATATCGGGGCGATCGCCAGGGTGATGAAAAATTTTGGTCTAGATCATTTAGTATTAGTAAATCCCCAATGCGATCCGCAATCGGCGGAAGCTTTGATGATGGCTGTTCATGGTAAAGAAATTTTAGAATCTGCGGTATTAGTGGCGACCTTACCAGAAGCATTGCATGGATGTGTCAGGGCGATCGCTACAACTGGTCGGGTTCGGAGTTGGGAAACACCCTTAGAAAACCCCCGCACTGCACTACCCTGGTTACTAGAGGAACCAGAAAAACCCGCAGCACTAATTTTTGGCAGAGAAGACCGGGGATTAAGCAATGAAGAATTAAATTATGCACAGCGCTTTGTTGGGATTCCCACAAGTCCAGATTATGTAGCCCTAAATTTGGCTACCGCCGTAGCAATCTGTTGTTATGAATTGTCACAATGTGCAGAACAACCTAAAATTCAGACCTTACGCCAAACTGAACTTGCACCAATAGAAGTTGTGGAAGCATACTATCAACAATTAGAATCACTATTACTGAAAATTGGTTATGTATATCCCCATACGGCGGCTAGTCGCATGGAAAAATTTCGCCAACTATATAATCGCGCTCATCTGAAAACTGGAGAAGTAGCCATGCTGCGAGGGATTTTACAGCAGGTAGAATGGGCCCTTAAAAGCCAGAGAGATGGTGAAAACTTGTAATTATTTGTTTAATATATACGTCATCATCCCCCAAAAAATTTAATATAGCTTAAACTAAACACAAAAATGTTACTTAGTGGCAAAGTGGAAATTGAGTATTAATCTTGCTTAAATATTAAGTTTTGGGGCAGGAGTCTGCAAGAAAACAGTCAAGTGGGTCACAAGGAGTAACAGTGTCAGAGTCAAGTGACGAACTAACAGCTTTCTCGCGGCGTCAACCCTTAAATCGCCGCCAGTTGCCTCAAAAAGTTCAAAAAGTGGTAAAGAAGAAAGTTAAAGCTAACAGCCAGCAGCAAGGCGTACCTGGCAAAGAAGCGGCGCTAACACGCCCAAAAAATCCCATCAGTCCCCCCCCAACCCCTGATGCTAGACGCCGGGTAAAATCGGGGTTAGTCATGCCAGCCGCAGTCAAACCAATACCTACTATAAAGGGAAAAATTCCTCCCTTCCGTCCGGGTGCTGTGATGGTTAAAACAGTGCGGACGGAAAAGCCAAAAATAGGCAAGCGCTCATCGCGGAAGACGCGGTTAAAGCCAATGGCGAAAACTATATTGTATGTTGTGCGGTTATTGATTGTGGGTGTTGGCATGGGTGCAATTGTGGGCACGGCGTTGTCCGTATTAGACCCGGCTAATCGCATCAGCACAACTTCTGCGCCGCAATCTAATAGTAATGTGGGGCGATCGCAACCACAGCCTGCCCAAGCCCCCCCAGTTGCATCTTCGAGCCTATACCTATCCCAGGAAATTACCTCTTTGAAAAATGCCGTGCAAAATTTGGCAGACGACAACCCAAATCTTACACCCGGAGTTTTCTTAGTCGATTTGGATACTGGTAGTTATGTAGATGTCAATGGCTCAAACAGTTTCCCGGCGGCTAGCACAATAAAAGTGCCGATTCTGATTGCCTTTTTCCAGGATCTAGATGCAGGGAAAATTCGCCTGGATGAAATGCTGACTATAGAAGAGGATATGGTTGCTCAGGGTTCGGGAGATTTGCAAAGCAAACCAGCCGGAACCCAGTACGCTGCATTAGAAATCGCCACGAAAATGATTACCATCAGCGACAACACAGCGACAAATATGCTGATTGCGCGACTGGGAGGAATAGAAGCTTTAAACCAGCGTTTCCGCACTTGGGGATTGACAACCACCAGAATTCGTAATCAACTTCCAGATTTGCAGGGGACAAACACCACTAGTCCGAGGGAATTGGGAAATTTGATGGCGATCGTGAGTCAGGGAAATTTAGTGAGTATGCCATCACGCGATTTAATGCTCGATATCTTGCGTCGGACTCAAAAAGACACTCTGCTACCATCGGGTTTGGGAACAGGCGCGAGAATATACCACAAAACGGGTGATATTGGTACTATGCTGGCAGATGCAGGTTTAATTGTTGTTCCAACTGGCAAGCGCTACATAGCAGCTGTGATGGTACAACGCCCTAATAACGACCCTCGCGCCGAAAATCTGATTAGCTCAATTTCTAGTGCTGCTTACCGAGAGTTTAGTCAAAAGACTCTTACACCCAAAACTACCACAAGCACAGTACCCGTAAATGGTTATCAGCCCACTTTTGTGAGTCCTGTTTTACCCAACGGTACAACAAGCACCGTGCCCATGAGTGTTTATCAGCCCCCTATTGCCAATCCTCTACCCAACAGCATGGGAAGTACTGTACCCACAAATGGTTATCAATCTCCAGTGATGAATCCGCAATATTACCCCCCAAGATAAGTAGAGCGGCGTGAATAATTCAAGGTTTCTAGTGTTTGTTTAGGGGACTTCCAATTAACAATTCAAAATTCACGCATTAAAGACATTTCGTAGTGAGGGCTTCGGCCCTCACTACGAAATCATCTTATACCGTTTCTTTGTGAAGCTGCATATATAGCGGTTCTCAATTGCATGGAATACAGACCTAACCCCCAGCCCCTTAAGAGCAAGGGAAGGGGAGTAATATTCAAAGCCTCTCTCCTTTTAGGAGAGAGGAATGGAAGTGAGGTCAAACTGTATTGCATCCAAGCGAGAACCGCTATATAGCAATACGCTTGGCTTTGTGGATAATTGTAGGTTGGGTTGAACGAAGTCAAACCCAACAAATGCCCGTTGTAGGTTGGGTTTCGTTCCTCAACCCAACCTACACATTTTTATTTTTTGGGCTTAACCCAAGGGTATTGTTACATAGCTGCCTTCTGCCCTGAGCGCTGGAGCCTTTTTTTGTAAACGAAACTTATTACGAATGAAGGCTCTTGTTGTTTTACAATAAATTCCCAGATTCTTTAACCTGTAATCATTTCAGGCTATTTTGTTTCGCCATCAAGGTATCAATTGATGATTAATGTTGTTTGATAGCGATCGCCTCGAATTTGCACAAGTTATTCTATCTAGACTCAAAAGTAAAAAAAGGAATCAAAGTTTATGCGCACTATGCGGAGTTTGTTTTACTTAGCATTAATGATTATCACGGTCGGATTCACCATCTATCTGTCAGATCAATCAGTTTACTTAGCCAGCGCCAAAGAGGCCCAGGGAACACGCTCTCTAGGAATGTTCGAGAAACTCAATAAATTGAGACCTTGTTACAATCGTAGCACTCAGCCAAAGACTGCGGTTACAGACCTTCACCTGCACCCTCAACCCTTCGGTGGATCAAGCATCCCATATCAAGAGTTGATGAGCTACCTCGACAAAAACAAAGTCCAATTCGTCTTGTTGTACGGAATCGGTCAGACGCTGCCTTACGACAGCAAATGTACTTATTACCTCGACTGTATTGGCACAAATGCTTTACCTAGCATCAAGAATGACTTTGAAAACGCTGCCAACTACGTCGAGTTTCCCCAAAAGAACACTCATGTTGCCCTATCCATGACCTTTTCCGATCTTGCCAATCCCCAAGGTGTCGTCGCCGGAATTAAACTCTTGGATGCCGAATACCCGGGTCTGTTTCAGTGGATGGGCGAAGTTAACCTACATAAAGAGGCATTGCGAGGTAATGGCCACGAGCCAGCAAGTATCGAAGATATTGCTCAATGGAAAGATTTCATGGTGATTCTCCAGAAGCGTGGTATCCCGATCTCACTCCACTCCGATCTCGGCGACAATAACAACCCCACCAAGAATCTCGCCCTGATGCGGGAAGTTCTGCGGCTGTACCCCAAGAATAAAATCGTCTGGATGCACATGGGGCTATCCCGCGAGTTAACCAAGATGAATCCGAAAGAACACATCAAGCTAATGTCAGAGTTCCTCGACAAAAATCCCAATCTATACCTAGATATCTCCTGGACTGTGATTGCCGAAGCCTACTTCGACACCCCCGAAAAACGAGCTCTCTACGTGAAATTTTTCAACCGCTACCCGACTCGAATCCTTGCTGGAACGGATTTCGTTGCAGCAGCCAACAAGAATCTGGAAATCTATACAAAGGAAGCCAACGTCACTGGAAGCATTTTGGCCGACTTGAATAATAAGGCATTTCGTGCGATCGCCCTGGGACAGAATTATTTCGATCTGGCCCCGAACCTCAGCGATAAGTTCGAGGCTCCCAAAATTTGTTCGCTCTAACCCAGAATAATCACTCCCAGTTCGCCCATTTTTTCGCGAGTTAGTACGACTACCCCTTTCAAGGTGACTCGTAAAATCTCTGTTTTTCTCTCTGCGCTCTCTGTGCCTCTGCGGTTCAAAAGTAATTTATTTAACCTTGTTTGGCGCAGCATACACGGAGTATAGAGCTTAAAGAGGAATTTATTGACCAAAATTTTTACTCACCTTGAAAGGGCTATTAGTACGACTTACGCACTATACAAATTAACCATAATATGTATAGTGCGTAAAATCAACGTTTCCGGCGCAGAACATAACCCTAATTTGGCCCTGACAATTCAGGTCATCTGGAAAACCTCACTTCTATTTCTCTCTTCCTTTAAGGAGAGAGACTTTGAATTTTCCCCCTTAGAGCGTCGGGAAGGGGGTTAGGGGGGATCTAGAAGTACTTAAAACCACAGCCAATTACTTTTGAAACAGCCTCTTAGTCCGCGAAGGCGGACTTCGTTTGTGTAGCCGCGAATTCCATTCGCCGGGTCTTAATTTGACTTAATTTGACTTAAGTCCTCCTCCAAGCTAAGAGTTAAATAATAACCATCAGCTTTTTTCGTTACTGATGCTGTTTTGATTTTAAATCCGTCAGGTATTGGGCGATGCAAAATAACTTTAACTACACCAAACATCGGTAAAGTTATTAAATTACCTTGCAAACACCCATCTTTCATTTGTCGCATTGTTCCGGCTGACAATGGAATTGTTCCGGCTGACAATGGAATTGTTTCGACTCACAATGGGATTGTTCCGGCTGACAATGGAATTGTTCCGGCTGACAATGGGATTGTTCCGGCTGACAATGGAATTGTTTCGGCTGACAATGGAATTGTTTCGACTTACAAAAATTAATCCACCCTATTAAGTTGTGCGATAAAACTTACAATTTGGTCAAGCTAGTTTTAGCACCATGCCACCCATGTAAAATAGGCATAGTAAACAATCCCCACGCCAAACCCGTAATTAACCCAAAAGGCGTGACTACATAATTATTAAAACTCCACAAACCAAAAACTTGTGCTGCCAATTCCAAAGGGTAAGCCATCATCAGCACACTTGCTAAAGCTATACCACTCCAGCCATACGGACTTAACCAGTAAAATCCCTTACCGCCAGTTACCCCATACAACAGACGAGTAATTAGCAAACCCGTGACAGTGCCGTAGCAGCGCATACACACAGCCATAATAAACGGTGGTGCTAAATCTAACCCCATATCTGGTTGCGGACAGACATGATTACCCATGAAATAAATGATGTCCGCAATTTCAGCAAGCAAAGACACCCCAGACGCAGCCAAAAAGGGAGCGATAGGCGGGCCAAAAACCATCCCTACCAACAAGAAATCAGCAATCAAACTGACCCAATTAATCTGCAAATCTTCACTGAAAGCTACTCTTGTCATCTCCCCTTCTCTGCGCCCTCTGCGCCTCTGCGGTTCGTTTCTTAACCTACCTTATTAACATAAGGACTAGTCAACTTATCCAACTGCTGAATCAACAAACTCAAGAACAAACCCACATCCGTCACCACACCCACCGATTCCACAGAACCGCGATCGCTTAACTTAGTCACCACAGCTGGATTAATATCCACACATACCATTTTCACACCAGCCGGAGTCATATTGCCCACCCCAATCGAATGCAGCATCGATGACAGCATCAAAATCATCTCCGCACCTTCTAAGTGTTTGGCATATTCTTCCTGTGCTTTAATCAAATCCATTTGGGTATCAGGCAAAGGCCCGTCATCCCGAATCGAACCCGCCAGCACAAAAGGTATATTATTGTGGACACATTCATACATCACGCCACTTTTAATTGCTCCTGCCTCCACAGCTTTGGGAATGCTGCCATAACGGCGGATACTATTAATTACCTTCAGGTGATGGCGGTGTCCACCACGGACAGCGACACCCCGCTTCATGTCTACACCCAAGGAAGTGCCCATGATATTTTGCTCGATGTCGTGAACTGCGATCGCATTACCACCCAGCAACGCCTGCACATATCCTTCCCGAACCAGTTGCGCCAAGTGTTCGCCGCCACCAGTGTGAATCACCACGGGCCCAGCCGTGACAACTACTTTACCGCCAGCATCACGGATTTTACGCAATTCCCAAGCCACTTGCTCAACGACCAATTCCACACGCCGTTCGCTGGAAACTCCCGCCGACATAAAGCTAAATTCTTGGGTGCTGCGGAGTTCGCGCGATTCAGTTTTGCGGATGGTGCGGATACCTAACACGTCTACAATTACCTGTTCGCCAACTTCTAAATCCCGGAGTATTTTACACCGAGCAACGAAGCCCGTGGGAGTTTGAGTAATGGCGATCGCGCCATCCATCCGTTGATTTTCTACCTTCACCCACTGACCACTAATCCGCACTTCGGTGGGATAAATAGTACTGACGTAGAAATCATCAGGCGCTACGCCATCTTGAATCACAGGCTCCAGTTTGGCGTCTCGTTCATCTTGGGGTAAATCTACTGCACCCAAATCAATCAATCGAGAGATAATTTCTTCCATCACTTCATGGGATGGCGCTGATACCTTCACCTCTGCGGCTGAGGTACTTTGTCGCTGTTCTCCCAAGTTGAAATTCAGGACTTGGAAACTTCCCCCGGCATCTATAATCAAATCCAAAGCGCGGTTAATTAAGCCAGCATCTAGCAAATGTCCTTCCATCCGAATGACGCGGCTTTCTACCGAGACATTGGCATGAATTTCATCTCTAACTGGTTCTGTAACCCGCAGAGTTAAGCATTTAGCCGCGCCACCAGCTTTGAGAAATTCCGTCAAAGGTGTTTCCAGAACTTGGAAACCCACATCTGCAAGGCGGGTTTTCAAAGCATCACTTCCTTTGTTCATAATGACGATGCTATCCACATTCACCGCATTACAAGCAAAGTTGACTGCATCGGCTTCCACAAGTGCGATTCGCTTTTCTGGTGCGACTCGCATTTCAATTAAGCGATTGGAGTAAGAATCAAAAGCACCGGGATAATAAAGCAAATAGCCATTTGCTAGGGGACAAAAGCAAGTATCCAGGTGATAGAAACGTTCGTCTATTAATCGTAGGGATAGCACTTCAATATCCAGCCATTTAGCTAGATAAGGATGAGAATCTAATTCTGAGCGAAAACCGTATCCCGCCCATAACCAGCGTCCTTCCCGATCCAGCAGTGCGTCTCCTGCTCCCTCAAAAGGTAAATCTTTGGGAAGTTCGTTGACTGTATAACCATTGGCCTCAAACCATTGTTTGAAGAAAGGCTCCTCTCCTTGACGTTCTTTGTGCAAAAAGCGACTGAGGACGACGTTATCGCCCAGAACTAAGCCAGCGTTGGCAGTAAAAACCAAATCTGGCCAGCCTTTTTCCGGTGGTACTAAGTCTACAATGGCGTATTGTTTAAGGATTTGATGTAGTCCTTGCCACTGTTCCACGGCGCGATCGCGCGATGATTTGTGAATATTCCCTTCCATCCAAGGATTAATCACATAGTCCACGTCGTAGTGATCAGGAGGGCACATTAAAAAGCGAATCCGGGAAGTCATAAAAATTTTACAAGGGTTTTATATGCTACAAGCTTACTTTGAATCCAGATTTTCGTTCTTTTTACACTTAGTCAAATCTGCTACTAAATTTCCGTCTTTTGATAGTTGAAGGCTTTACAAAGGCTTCGCTATTAATTCTATTACTGGAAGATGGCAATAAGTACAGAAGGTGGCAACTTAACGTAAAAGTTATGTCCCGCAAGGAACTGAAGTTCCTTGCTGATAGTAAAAGTCATCTTCAGATGACTAAAGATTTTTGGAGATATTTTAGTCATCTTCAGATGACTTTTGCTGTTAGCCTTGAACTATAGCGGTTCTCAGTTGGGTGCGATACAGCATTATATCGCGGGGTGTAGTAGCACAGCTATGCCCATAGGTGTCTACTTTTGCCAAAAATAGCGTACTCATTGGGTGTTGTTCACCCGCCAGGGAATATAATTCCCTGACTAATAGTGCAAGTCTACTGAAGTAGACTAGGGATTTTTGGTGATATTTTTAGTCATCTTCAGATGACTTGAGCTATAAGACAGGGATTTACAATCCCTGGCGGACTGGCGGACGTGCGGTTTCACGTTGCTCCCTGCCCCTTTTCCTCTTTTTGACCAATGACCAATGACCAATGACCAATGACTAATCAAGCAGTGACTATATAAGGTGAGTTGATCGTTGCTACACGCCCAGCATCTACCAAAGCTTGATATACTATCGCCGCTACCTCACCGCGTGTAGCATCGCGGGTAGGATTGAGTTGTTTCAAGTTTGGGTGATTAACGATAATTTCTTTGTCTATAGCCTTGACTACCTCATCCTTGGCATATTCAGGAATCTTGGCTTGGTCATCGAAAACTTGGATAGTTGCCGTACCATCACTAGACAACCCCAGTCCATTCACCAGGGAGACAATCACTTGGACGCGCTGGATATTTTTGTTGGGGCCAAAAGTATTGTCGGGAAAACCAGAGAGAAATAAACCTTGATATGCCTGCTGAATTACCTTGGATGCCCAGAAGTCTGCTGGTACATCTTTGAATTTGATCGCGGAACGGTTTGGCGATGGGTTGAAAGCTTTTACCAGCAATGCCGCATATTGTGCCCGTGTCATCGTTGCATCGGGTTTAAATGTGCGATCGGGAAAACCATTAACTATCCCCAATTTTACTAATTCCCGAATAAACCCACCTGCCCAATGATTCGCAATATCGGTTAATTCGATAGTTGGCGTTGGTGTTGGTGTTGGTGTTGCTATTGGTGTTGGTGTTGGTGTTGCTATTGGTGTTGGTGTTGGTGTTGCTATTGGTGTTGGTGTTGGTGTTGGTGTTGGTGTTGCTATTGGTGTTGCTATTGGTACTGGTGTTGCTATTGGTGTCGGTGTTGCTATTGGTGTGGGTGTTGCTATTGGTGTTGGTGTTGCTATTGGTGTTGGTGTTGCTATTGGTGTT
>NZ_JAIVFV010000201.1 GCF_020829445.1 Nostoc sp. CHAB 5836 | reverse complement strand
GCTCAAGTCTACTGAAGTAGACTAAAGATTGTTGAGGAATTTAGTCATCTTTTAGATGACTTCAGCTATTAGCAAGGAACTTCAGTTCCTTGCAAGACAGCAGTTTTACGTTAAGTTGACACCAATGCCTTACTACAAACTAAAAGCTTTTATTTTTTGTGACACTTGCGTCAAAGAGTTATTGCGTAAGTCTTATGTAAATTAAGCATCAGATTTTGATTGTTGTGGTTCTGTCGCTGGCGGAGGTATTTCCCGCTCAGGTGCAATAATGGAACCATCCCAGACAGCCTTCTGTCCATCAGCATTGATAATAATTATTTTTACTTCTCTGTCTTCATAATGATCAGAAAATTTTGCTAGCCAGTTATCTGGAAGCCTTTTAAGGTCTTTGAGAGGGATTTTAAATCTTCTGCAAAACTCCATAGGAGCATCAGGATCAGGCTTGATTGTAACAACGTCGTCTTTTTTGATCTCAACCAGTGTTTCTGAAATTTCCTTCTTAGTGTTGTCTAAGTACATCATTTGAACTATCACACCAGCATCCTTTATCTGTGTATTAACTTCCTCCTTTTCGTCCGAATTTAATATTTTTCCTCCTAGGGAGAAGTTAGCGCCAGCAATAGTAATGTAATCGGGAGGTAAATTGGACGGGCCGTAAAGCACTACTTGATTAATATTAGGCCCAGGCTTGCGGACAGCTTTGCCCCCGATGTAACCGGTAGCACTTATGCTCATGAGTGCCAAAAGTTCTGAGGGGATATTTGGTAAAGAAGAGGCAGTTGTATAAGTGACCAAGAGGATGACGATAAAAGCAATGCCAATAATTAGGTTCCAAACTATTTGCTGTACACGCTCCAAAGCTACTACACCACCATGTACAACCAAATCTGACCACCCAGGATTCACTTCTCCAGATCCCTTGCTGCCACGAAATCCAGAGGTTGCTTGCGCCGTTACCATTGTGACTAAACTAATTAGGAAGGTATAGCTAAATCCTGATAGGGGAATGAACTCCCATATGCGTCGAGACAATCCGCGCCCAATAAAAAGAAATAGATAGCCAAAAACGATGATAAGCAACCACCAGATAAACTGGGCACGCGCCAGACTATAAGTATTGGTTTGGACATCCACGATGAACCACTCTAACAAGTTTAACTTTTTTGTCTTGTTTTCTGAGGAAGTTTTGCGGAAGTTTGGTTTTCTTGCCTCTGTTGTCAGCGAATAGGCCTCTCTGATCAGCCAATAAATTATTACCAAAAGTATGACTATACAAAATGCTGTAATTATAAACACGATCAGCGTTGTCCACCCGCTCACAGGGCGCTCCACCATGATCTGAAGTTTGTCGTCAGCGTCTTGAGAGTCTATATTAGTTGCATTACCACCCACCTCAACAATCACAGGGTTTTTGCCAGTGTTCAGTTTCTCTAGCTGCTCGTTATTAAAGCTGGCAAAAATTGCTTTCCCATTTTCTGCAACTTTTGCAGTAGCGATCGCAATATTAGAAAACTTACCAATTTTGATCTCAATTTTATTTTCAGGCGAATTGTCTTGCTTGGGAAAGTTTTCTCCTGTCACCACTACATTGATATGTTCTTTCTTAGACCTACTGTTATCTTCCGATACAATCGACTGAGGAATACTGATGTAAAACTCTCTAGGATTGATGCTCTTTATAGACGTAACTTCGGGTATGATTACCCGTTGAGCGATAGTTTGCTGACTGGGTGTTGTAGTGCTTGTCTGGACAGAATTGCTATTGTTTAGCTGGCTAATGCTATTAGCTTCCTGTGCTTTACTCAACCCTACTGAAGTGAACAGCAACAGCAAATTCAGACTAAGGTATAGCAGAAAGTAAAAATACCTTTTGCTCATTCGTTTCCAGGATATATTATGTAAGCGCATAAAACAGTAATTGTGTTTGATGAGATGCAAGACCAAAATAACTTTCGTCATTTTCAGTATTAATACGGTTAAAACTTTAAAATAAAGCTTTTAATCATACCTTTAGTCTTAGTATATCAATCTATTAAACTGCTTTTTTATGAAATAACCTGGTTATTTGTAATGTTTTTTATACTCAGTAAGACTTCCAAATTGGAGAAAGTATCACGATTTTGAGCCATATAAAACCAGTTCCTGCTGTATTAGCGATCGCTGATGTTAGTTTAAACACGTCATTTCCAGCAACAATTAAGTATTTGTTACTCATGTATTAATTAGCGCTTTCTATGAAACCTTCTACAAACCACATTTATCCAGTGATTTGGCACAACAACTCAGTGTCACTAATTGATCAAACGCGCTTACCAAAGGAATATACATTTGTGGAAATTCGCCGCAGCGAAGATATGGCGCGGGCGATTAAAACCATGATTGTGCGAGGTGCGCCGGCAATTGGTGTAGCTGCGGCCTATGGAATTTATCTTGGTGCCAGGGAAATTTCAACAAGCGATCGCCACGAATTTTTGCAACACTTAGATCAAGTAGCCCAGTTGTTGCGTTCTACTCGTCCGACGGCGGTAAATTTATTTTGGGCAATTAGCCGGATGATCAAAGCCGCTTACGAAACGCTGGGGACGGTAGAGGAGATTAAGCAAACCCTTTTCCAAACAGCCCAAGCAATTAACGCTGAAGATTTGCAAACTTGTCAGGCGATCGGTGACAATGGTTTGACAGTTTTACCCACCACTCCAGAAAAGTTGACTTTGCTTACTCACTGCAATGCTGGGGCGTTAGCTACTGCTGGTTATGGTACTGCTTTGGGTGTTGTGCGTTCGGCTTGGAGGGAAGGACGTTTAGAACGTTTATTTGCTGACGAAACCCGTCCCCGTTTGCAAGGCGCAAAACTCACCACTTGGGAATGTGTGCAAGAAGGTATTCCAGTCACATTAATTACTGATAATATGGCAGCCCATTGCATGAAACAGGGTTTGATTCATGCTGTAGTTGTGGGTGCTGATCGCATTGCCGCTAATGGCGACACTGCTAATAAAATTGGTACATATAGTGTGGCGATCGCTGCTATTGCCCATAATATTCCCTTCTTTGTCGCTGCACCCCTTTCCACCGTTGATTTTGAATTAGCCGATGGTAGCCAAATTCCCATTGAAGAACGCGAACCAACAGAAATCTATCAAGTTGGTGATACGATTCTCACACCTGCGGGCGTAGATTTTTATAACCCAGCTTTTGACGTGACTCCGGCTGAGTTGATTACAGCAATTATTACAGAAAATGGAGCGATCGCACCTCATGAATTAGCAAAATCACAGTTAAAGCAAGTAAGTAAGTCGGTGAAAATAAATCAAACTATGTGACGAAACGTAAACAGGCTTGAAACGCTTACCAAGGACGAATGACAAAGGACAAATGACAGCCATCACGAGTTATCTTTAATTGCGCCGACCTACTTAGCTTAACATCAAATATTAGTCCTATAGGAATCATATTTGATTTCTGAAAATATTTCAGTAGGGTGTGTTATGCCGTAGGCTAACGCACCATCCGAAGATTCTGGTGCGTTACGGAAGCCGTAACACACCCTACATATACTTAGATTTTTTCATAAATCAAATACTAGTCCTATAACCGCATCATGTCAATAAAAAAATTTTATTATCAATAAGCTCAAAGTTAGTTGTATTAATACCTGCCCTAAGCAAAGCGCAACCCAACAAAGCCCCGGAGCGGATGATTAATTTTCTAATTTTAAGACTGCTAGGAGAATTCGCATTAGTTCTTCTAAATCTTCTGGAACTCTATAACTATTAATTGCTAATTCAAAATGTTTATTCGCTCTATCTAATCTAGCAAACTGCCATATCTTACCTGTAGTTACAGAGCCGATCAAAATAGGTTGCTCTGTAATCGTAGGAGATTCTTCCCACTGATCTAGCGCAATCATCTCGGCAACTAATTGAGTGAATCCTCTAGTTAAATCCTCATATTTAGCTTCAACTACTAACAACTGGTTTGTTTGATAAGTTCTAATTAAATAATCTAAATTTCCCTGAAGTAGATTAGAAACTTTGATACCAAATTCAATTCTTATCTGAACATTTGTATAATGAATTAACTCTAAGACTACCTTAGATATTATTACTTCTCTTCTTGCCAACTCTGTCGTTAAAGGTACATAAGGCAGTACTTCAGTAATTCTATCTCTCAGTTCAGCCAACCTATCTAACTCTCCTTGATATAGTGGTAACATTAAATTAACTAGGACTAACTTATACCCGAAATAATCAGCTAAGTCTTCTGAATAATAACCATTTTCAAAATACTTACTAAAGGTATAATTTTGATTAGGATCTAACTTCACTTGATACACCTCCACTTTCTAAAAACTCTATCTGCTGCGGTGTAGCAGATTTGATATACAGTGATTTTTTATTTATCGCTGTGCCAAATTAATGTCATTGAAGGTGTAAAGCTTTCACTCAAAGAGCATTAAGCTTAGAATTAGCACAGGTAACTTACAAGCTATTACGTCGCTTCATTGGGTTGCGCTTCCCTTAACCCAACCTACTTTTCCAGTTTGAAAACACGCCCTAATCCTAGATGCGTTATGTGAAACTTTTGTATAGATGTTAAATGTAACGTCTATACAAAGGTTTCATCAGATGTCTATTGCATTAACCAAAATGTTGAATAATTGCCTCGGCAAATTCAGAACATTTTAAGGGTTCAACTGGTGGTTCTAGCAACCGGGCTAAATCGTAGGTGACTTGACTATTTGCGATCGCCTCACTTAAACCTTTCTTAACTAAGTCTGCGGCTTCTTGCCAACCCAGAAATTCCAGCATCATCACCCCAGATAAAATCACTGAACCAGGATTAATCCGATCTAAACCTGCGTGTTTGGGTGCTGTGCCGTGGGTAGCCTCAAATATGGCACTAGAATCACCAATATTTGCCCCTGGCCCCATTCCCAATCCCCCAACAATGGCAGCGGCGGCATCAGATAAGTAATCGCCGTTCAAGTTCATTGTCGCCAAAATCGAATACTCATCCGGTCTGGTTTGGATTTGTTGAAAAATACTGTCAGCAATCCGGTCGTTCACCAAAATCTTATCTTTCCATTTACCATCGCCGTGGGTTGCCCAAATTGTGTTAAGAACAGTTTCAACTTCCTTGACAACTTGCCCTTTCTTGTCTGGAGTCAGACTATCAAACCCAGGTTCAATCTGGCGGGCGTTTTCTTCCAAGGAAATATTGGGATTTTTTTCCTTGTTACTCAAAATCCAAGATTCTTGTTCAGTAACAGTACAGGCGCGAAATTCAGTGGTTGCTAGTTCATAACCCCAGTCGCGGAAAGCGCCTTCGGTGTACTTCATGATGTTCCCCTTATGCACCAAAGTCACTTGTTGCTTGTGTTTGGGCAATAGCAAGGCGTGTTTGATGGCGCGTCTGACTAAGCGCTGGGAACCAGTTTTGCTGATGGGTTTGATGCCAATACCAGAATCCAGAGGAATGCGTTTTTTCCCATGTTCAGGGGTGGCGGGGATTAGTTCTTCATTGAGAATTTTAATTAAGCGATCGCCAATTTCGCTACCTTGTCGCCACTCAATCCCTAAATAAATATCTTCCGTATTCTCCCGATAAACGATTACATCCAGTTTTTCGGGATTTTTGTGAGGTGAGGGCGTACCTGCATAGTAACGGCAAGGACGCACGCAGGCATACAAGTCAAAAATTTGCCGTAATGCCACATTTAAAGAACGAATCCCCCCCCCAATGGGAGTAGTCAAAGGGCCTTTAATTGCTACACCATATTCTTCAATTGCCGTCAGAGTGTCTTGAGGTAAATATTGATAAGTACCATATAAATCACAAGCTTCATCTCCAGCGTAAACCTTGAACCAGCTAATTTGGCGCTGACCCTTATATGCTTTGGCTACCGCAGCATCGAGAACTTTTTGGGTAGCAGGCCAGATATCTATACCTGTACCATCGCCACGAATAAAGGGGATAATTGGATTGTCCGGTACGATGGGTTCACCATTTTTGAAGGTAATTTTTGCTCCGGTTGCGGGGGGGGTAATCTTGTCGTACATACTTCACACACTCCTAATCGATACGCTGCTAGTCAAAAAATCCTTATGTGGCAGGCTTGTATATTGTGCTGTGTCTTTTGTTCACCAAGCCATAAGGCGCAGATTTTCCCCCTATTCCCCTTGTACCTTATTTGGGGATTAAGTGTGGGATTCAGTGAAGCGATCGCAATTTTGTACGATCAAAAATAGTAAACTACTTTTCGCTATCAGTGCTTCACCTTGGAGAATGCTCAATAGCTTACCGCTCTTTCACTGACCGCTAAAACGAGAATGGCATGACAGACCCAATGATTTTATCAGGCCCTTCAAATGACATCGACTCCCTCCGACGACCGTTAATCGCTGGGTCTGAAAAAGTCCAACAACAGATAATCCCACAATTAGCTGAGTTGGGTAATGAGGGATTAGACGTGTTGATGGAATTTTTACTGAAACGACGCGATCACCCAGCAACTTGGATCGATGGCAAAGCTTACCAAGTCCTCTATAACTCTGATGCACCTCAAGTCAAAGAATTTCTGCACTCCTGTTTTCCTGAGGGAATTGTACCTCTAAAATCAGAGTGCGGGATTAACTACAATTATTTGCAACAGCTACTAGCTGTTCAAGACTTCCAAGCAGCCGATCGCGTCACCATAGAAAAAATGTGCGAACTATCAGGCCCAACAGCTGTACAACGAAAATGGTTGTATTTTACTGAGGTAGAAAATACCTCGGCTGTTGACTTACAAACCATTAACAACCTTTGGTTAGTACACTCTGAAGGTAAATTTGGCTTTTCAGTACAGCGAGAAATCTGGTTAAGTTTGGGTAAAAATTGGGATAATTTCTGGCCGAAAATTGGCTGGAAAGAAGGTAATAACTGGACGCGATACCCTAACGCGTTTACCTGGGATTTGAGTGCGCCTAGAGGTCACTTACCTCTCTCTAATCAACTTCGGGGGGTACGAGTCTTTGCTTCTTTACTCTCTCACCCCGCTTGGTCGAAGAATCCAGAAAAATGATTTTGAGCCTACGGACAAATAGATTATGATCAATCCGACCAACCGAGAATTCTACGTCATTATTGAACGAGATGAAGATGGCTACTATGTGGGAGAAATCCCTCAGTTAAAAGCCTGTTACAGTCAAGGAGAAACAATTGATGAGTTGATGGCTAATATGAAAGAAGTAATTCAACTTTGTTTAGAAGCAAAAACTGAAGAAGAAATACCAGAATTTATAGGTATTCAAAAGGTAGTAATTTAATAATTGCATGAAGTTTGAGTGGGACGAAAACAAAGCGGCAAGAAATCTTTTAAAACATCAGGTTTCCTTTGAAGAAGCCAAAACTGTTTTCGATGATCCGCTCTATGTTGAGTTCTATGATCCAGACCACTCTGATGATGAGGAGCGTTACATTATTATTGGAGAGTCAAGTCGGGGACGCTTACTAATTATGTCGTATACGGAGAGAGTAAATTCGACTCGTCTTATTAGTGCAAGAGAAGTAACGCGATCCGAGCGAAAAATATATGAAGAAGGGTAAGCCAGAAATGGAAGACGATTTGCGATCAGAATATGACTTAAAGAGTCTAAGGGTCAGAAAATTAGGCCCGGAACGAAAGAGCTTTGGTAAAACAACAATTCGTTTAGAACCTGATGTCGCAGAGGTTTTTCCCAATGCTGATGCGGTGAATGAGGCTCTAAGATTTCTGATTAGAGTTGTGCAGGACAACCAAGTTTCTGCACTTACAAAGCAGCCTCACAGTTCTTCGGAGGGGACGGATAAAAGCCCCTAGTGTTGAGTTGAAAATGCCGCAAATCCCAAACTAAAAATATCAAATTGGATAATGGCAAACGTTCGTCTAGAAGATATTAAGCGTAGATTCAATAACGTTACCGCTATTGAAGATATTACCTTTGAAATTCCTGATGGCGAATTTTGGGTTTTAGTCGGGCCATCGGGTTGTGGTAAGTCTACAATTTTGCGAACGATCGCTGGTTTAGAAACCGCTACATCAGGTAAACTCTTTATTGGCGATCGCTTGGTGAATAATATCCCAGCCAGACAACGGGATGTAGCGATGGTGTTCCAAAACTACGCTCTCTATCCTCACATGAGTGTGGCGCAAAACATTGGCTTTGGCTTGCAAATGCGAAAGGTTGACCGGAAAATCATTCAAGAACGGGTAATGAATGTGGCGCGATCGCTTTCTCTGGATCACCTGCTGGATCGTAAACCCAAACAGCTTTCTGGGGGACAGCAACAACGGGTAGCATTAGGGAGAGCGATCGCTCGTGAACCACAAGTGTTTTTACTTGATGAACCTTTATCTAATTTAGATGCCCAATTGCGCAATGATACAAGGGCTGAATTGAAACAGTTACATCAGGCATTAGGCATTACAACTGTTTACGTCACCCACGATCAAGTTGAAGCGATGACTTTGGCTGATAAAATTGTTGTGTTAAATCGCGGACGGATTCAACAAATTGGTGATCCCCAAACTATTTATGCCAGTCCTGCTAATCAGATGGTGGCAACTTTTTTAGGCAGCCCACCAATGAATATTTTACCTGCAATCTATCAAAATAACGGTTTTGATGTCAGTGGGCAGTTGTTAGCAATTCCAGCAGTTGTTAAGGATAAATTACAGTTGCGTTCAGGACACAGTTTTGATTTGGGGATTCGTCCAGAACATATTTTTATTAACGAACCGCCAAATAGCCAAGAAGTAAATCCGAGTCAATTGATTGTAGAAGTTAAGGTGGTGGAACCTTTAGGAAGGGAAACTTTGATTCGTGCTGGTTTACCTGGTTCGGCGGTAGTGTTGAATATTCAGGTAGGTGGGGATGTGCGTCCACGTCCAGGCGATCGCTTTTCTTTGCAACTAGATTTGGATAATTTGTTTGTGTTTAATCCCAAGACTGGCGACAAAATATTTCCTCATGAGTGACTGTGACTTTCGACTAGCTGTGTATCGTTGGCTGAAAGCTTGCGATCGCGATCAGTTCATTTAGCAAGAACCTTTTAAGAAACTTTATTTATGGTTATTGATACTTGAGGTTTTGGAAATTGCTCACAGACTCTAGAAAACATATGTAAAACTTAGGAGAAGACTATGGCGACTATAACGGGAGACTCTGGAAACAATGTAATTTACAGTCCACGCAATGAAATTAACACCATATACGGTAGAGACGGCAATGATCAGCTCTATGGTGGAAATTACGCTGATTTCCTGTTTGGTGAAGGTGGTGATGACATTTTGCGTGGAAGCGATGGTAATGATTACTTATATGGTGGTGACGGTAATGATGGAATAGGCCCTGTTGGAAGTGGTAGTGGAGAGATTGATGAGAAGGACTTTATATTTGGTGGTAGTGGTGCTGACACTTTCTATCTGTATGATGATGATGATGCTACCTACTTTAGGGATGGAGGAGACTCTGACTACGCCATAATCTATGACTTCAATCTTCAAGAAGGAGATTCCTTAGTGCTGGCTAGGGGAAGCAAAGGGAGTTCATACCAAGTTGGTACAACCTCACTCTTGGGTAGTCAAGATGCCCTATTTTTCGAGAATGATTTAATAGCAATCTTCCCTAATACAACCAACTTAGATTTACAGATTGCGGTTGCTTTAGCTACTAGTTAATCATAGCTTCATTGCAAAAAGTTTTAAGTAGGTTGGCGCAATTAAAGTTAACTGGCTAAGGCTGTCATTTGTCATTAGTAAGGGTTTTAAGCTTATTTACGTTTCGTAACATACTTGAGTTTTTTCGCACCAACGTACTTACTAAAGAAGTTATCTATAGGACTCCTATTTAATTTTTGAAATACACGTAGGGTGGGCAAAGCCCACCATATCCCAATACGCTTGGGTTAAGCATTTTTTCTCTTCTCTCTGTTTCCTCTGCGCCTCTGTGGTTCGTTAAAAAAGTTGACTTTGACAAAGAGTTTTAGCCTTAACTGAACCGTATTGCACCATATCCGGGTTCTGGTGGTCAAAGCCTACCCTACATTACTTAAAATTTTTCACATATCATTTAGGATTCCTATAGAACTAGAAGTAGTATCATTGCAAAAAAATATCAGGTAAACCTTACAACTTTTGATGGGAGGGATTTCAAAAATAATTAAGTTTACCTGGAGACTACTTTTAGCAATTTAAGAAGTTTGATCAGGAGCAAATCTGAGTGATGTATTCCTTTTTTTTACTTGGTGGCAAAAATCTAACTCAATTCAAACTTGTATATAGGACTAGTATTTGATGTTAAGCTACTTGCTGTGGCTGAGATTTCACCAATTCCTCTGGTGCGATCGCTCCATTCTCTGTAATGATTGCTGTAATTAATAATGAGAGTCAGCTGATTGTAGAAGTTAAGGTGGTGGAACCTTTGGGGAGGGAAACTTTGATTCGTGCTGCTTTACCTGGTTCGACGGTGGTGTTGAATATTCCGGTGGGCGGGGATGTCCGTCCACGTCCAGGCGATCGCCTTTCTCTACAACTCGATTTAAATCACTTGTTTGTGTTTGATCCCAAGACTGGAGACAGAATCTCGCCTCAAGAGTGACCGTGGTTTGAAAGTAACTAGAAATAATTGCCAAGTCCCAATTTTTTGTAGCCAGAATCTAAGAAAATAAAAACTGCAATACAGACTTAATGCATTCTCTGCAAAAACTGATATGACTATTAATCGACGCCATTTCTTGTTCTTACTTACAGCAGGTGCTGGTGCTTTTGCATTAGATGCTTGTGCATTGGCAGAACAATCTCCTGCCAGAAACACTGCAACTCCCGACACAAAAGCAAATACAAACAAGTGATTTAAAT
>NZ_JAIVFV010000200.1 GCF_020829445.1 Nostoc sp. CHAB 5836 | reverse complement strand
ATTCATTGGTTGCGTTTGCTCCTAGCATTTCTGCCTAGATTTCTTTTATTGCTTCCCTGAGATGGTATTCAGGGATTAGTCTTTCAGCGTTTTTGGCTTTATATATCCCTGATTGCTCCATGAGTTTTACCTTGGGTAGATGCAGTATCCCTTATGCAGCAATCAATTCTTTGTGCTGCATTTTTTCGCGCTTCTTGCGGTAGTAATCGAGGAAGTAGGCTTCTAGGGCAATTACGATCACAGCCGATTGGGGTATACCCATCTCATGCGCGATCAATACCAATTCGGCTGCCACCTCTGGGGCAGCGTCGAAGGATTTTTTTATTGTCATTTTACTACTTTAGTGGTTAACTACCAATTATTTACTCAATATCAATAATACTACAAGTTTCTATAAAGTGCTGTCTGTACTCCAGTAGCCCTTTAAAAGGTGCATTATGATATGTGGTTAGAATTCCGGCAAATATTGATGGACGACGAAGCAAGAGAACGCCTCGCAAAAATAGCAAACAAAGCAAAAGGGGAGCGATCACAGAGCCAGTTTGCGATGGATTTGGGCGTGAGTCTTGGCGCCGTTCAGAATTGGCTCAAAGGTCAAGGTATGCCTTCTGCCAAGAATCTGGAAAAAATTGCTATGGCGGCTGGAATGAGTCTAGAAGAGTTGTTTTCTGAGATCAGTGGAGGTGAGTCAGAAGAAGTTTATTCGCCAAAGGTGGCAGAGGATGTCCTGCAATTGGCAAAGAAACTTGACAAAGAGCAACGGGCAAGATTGGTCAGACTGTTGTTTGATGATTTGTTAAGTTGAGTGAAAAAATAATGAGCGAACAATTTGGTGAGCGGTTTAGGGAAATCGTGGATCGGGCGAAGGGCGATCGCTCCCAAAGTGCGCTGGCTAGGGAATTAGGCGTTAGCTCCTCTACTGTTCAAAAATGGCTGTCTGGGAATGGGTTTCCGTCGTCGGAAAACATGGACAAGATTGCCAAAAAAGCTGGGCTGAGTGGTATTGATGCACTACGGAGTTATCTGAAGGGTGAAGCCGAAAGCAGCGCCGATACAATGTCCCCAGAAGAGATATTTTTGCTCTCCAAAAAACTGAGCAAGGAACAGCGCAAAAGGTTGATTGAGTTAGTGCTTGAAGATTTGTAAAGACTTTTCGTCCCAAGCGCGGATAGACATATATCCGAGCATGGGACGATTAAGTGTAGCGACCTGCAATGCAGGTCGCTACACTTAGGATTGATCTTTGAGCATATCAAATACTTTTGCGTGTTCGACTTGAGAAATCCATTTATTGTAAGTATTCCAGTGAACCGTGGGAGAGTGTCCCATCCATGCCGCCATCGTTGCCACTGGCACTTTGTAATGCACACTGCCGCGAATCGCGTAGGCGTGACGAAGGTCATACGGATTAATTCGTTGAAGTTAACATAATCTTGACACCTCCCAATGGAATAATGCTGAATATCGCCTCGTTTTCCCTCCCGACTGAAATCGTCGGTGACTACCGCGCCCACCTAACTGAAATTCATTTCGAGGAAAATAACTTTGCTCCATTGGTAGTAGTGAACTTTGGGCTAGTAGTTGCGATCGCAGTCGAGGCAGCAGAAGAAATTACCCTTTCCACAGACTGGGAGAATGTAACCGCGATCGCCTCCAACGGCAAAACACTCACTCCAGCGATTGACCCCGAAGATCCACGCGAGAGTGAATTTTTGTATAATCCGTATACCAATACGGTGCGAGTCTATGGTGGGGAGGGGCGAAGTCTGCAAATCTATGGGACTACCCAGCAGATTAAATTTTCACCACCCCTACTCCCTCCTCCTTACCCACAGTTATTTACAAATCTGCCTGCTAAAGGAGCCATTCAATTTAATCGCCGATTTGAGCAGCAACCCAGCGCTCAATTTGAGTTGGAGATGACGCTACCTAAAAGCCTAATTCAAACGATTTTCGCCCCAGGCACAGAGATAGATTTGTATGGGTTGCCATTGAGAATCAATAGCCTAAATATCAAAGAATACCCACGCAGTATTTACCCAAACTCTAGATGCGACGTAAGCGTGTCACTAGGATCGCGCTGGGAAAATTATTTAAATGAGCCGTGCTTTTTACGTTCAGACGGCAAAAACAACCTTCCGAGCAATGAACCGTTTCAAGATCCAGAATGTATCGCACCTATACCAAATAAGAGCGATCCTAATTTCAATGTGACTATACAACAGTTGCTATCAAGAATTGGTATTGCCTACACTGGCCCCAATCTTGCGGCTGTTCCCATACCCAAAGGTACACCAAGAGATACGGTAGTGAATCCAGTGCAACTGTTGAGCGATCGCACCTTAATTGCAAACTCCTTCATTCGCTGGAGTAACGCGGCTGCGGTGGAAGTTGTGCGAATTGATAGTACGCGGGTATGGTTTTATCAGGAGGCGGATATTTTGGGGGAGGTGGAAACGAGCTATGAGGCGATCGCTAAGACTAGTAAAAGGCGGTTAACCTCAATTGCTAACTACAATCCTCCCACGCCTGAAACCGTAAATTTCCCCAGTGTGGTGCAATTGCCACCAGTGCCCCAATTACGGGGTGAGTTGCCAACGGCACTAGCCTTTGAATACCCCAACTCGGAACTGACTGGGGAATTTAGCCAGATTCAGGATAAACCCAAAGAATTTACCCAAGGACAAAAACCTACATATGTCAAGAAGCAGGGTAAAAGGGAGGAGCGGGTTGATGGGGATAAGAACGCCCATACTCCGCTTGAGGGGGTAGACGCGATTGAGGTCATGAGTCTGTGTTTCGACATTGGCGGACAAACTAAAACCCGTTCAACGACTACCATTGAGAATGGAGCGACTACCAAGGTAGTTGACGAAATCTGGGGTTTTGCTTACCGAGCGATTGATATTTACAGCGAAGCGAAGGGGCGATTATACGGAAGCCGTGATCGCTGGGAATGCTTGAAAAGAACTACCACTGACTACACTTACGATTTAGGCACAGGGTATTTACTTTCTACGACTACAAGCGGCTACAATACAGTCCGCTATCGGCAAGAGTCAGCAGATAATCCAGAAACACTTGATCTTACCCCAGATGATTCTGAATATTATTTGTATAAATTTTTTAATATTCCAGTAATTGGACGTACTAGCTACTATCTCAAGCTGATGCCTGAATACAGTACCGAGGGCTTGTTTGAGTTAGTGAAAACCTGTAACAGAGACGGCACTAGCACCGTCGAACCACTTATTGATCCAGATTATGCGCCGCCCTACTATGTTGAATATGAGCGCACTGAAACAACAAGTTATGCCTCTCGCTCCAATCCAGAAAATGAAGGGGTAACGGTAATTTCGGGGACTAATCAAGCTGAAGATGGTAGTCCCCTTGCGCCTGATTTATATGTGGGCGAAGAGTCACAATTTGAATCTTTCACTCAAGTTACTGAAGCTGTATATCAAGAAAAACTAATAGGCTTTGAGGGCGGCTACCCAACCTATGAACGCGGTGAGGAGATTTCACCCCAGAAGTTTATCAAATACACTAAACAATTTAAAGCTCAAGGACAAGCTATAGCCTCCGCTTTAGAAGAGATTTCCATTGAGGAAGGTACTGGTGAATTACCCATTGCAACTCGCCGACCTTCTCAATTTATCAAAGAGCAGCCTGCCGAAAAATCAACTAAAACCCAAAAAGAGGAACAGAAATACCGCTACTTCTTGCAAACTGCTGGGTATACCGATGCAAATCCAATTAATGGTTCCGAAAACTTCCCCTTAGCCAAAACCTTAAATGAAGCTTTGACTGCTGCTAGGTGCAAACTAGCTATTGAGAATTGGCAAAATGGGCTTACCGAGACGTTACAGATTGATGGTAACTTGTTGATTAAGGAGGGCGATCGCTTTAACTACTATTGCAACGGCGAATTTCGCCAACGGGTAGTTTTAGGAGTGCAGACTACCTTAAATATATTGGGTGTAGTTGATAGCGTTCGCGTAGCGTCTCCGTCAGGAGAAGCGGTAGCCGGTACTCCGGCGTCTGGAGTGCCCAAAGTAACTGCTGCCACCTCCCTTACTCTGGGGCGCTGGATGACTCCAAATCTCACTTATAATAAAATACCAGTGCCCAAGGAGCCGAAAGCGCCGGGGGTAAATATTACCGTGACTAACGTAATAGATGCGGAGTTAGGATCGATAATTGATTGGGCACGGGTACAAAGCCGAAGGAACCCAAATCCGTGAGTAATGAGTAATGAGTAATGAGTAAATTATTATTTTTCTTTCAACTTGTTAATTGAAGATGTTATTATTTTGATAATTCGCTCATTCTCTTCGATTAATCCCTGAAATTTTGATATTGGCACTAACTCTGATTTTATCAATATTCTTATCCAATACAATGTTTCGTTAGCTTAGTTTAGAGCTATAGAGTACTTACTTATAAAATCCTTGTTTGATTGTGCATATTTAGCCTCTGAAGAATTTGCGCCTATTGATGTTCCGCTCCTTAAGAATTGCTTGGATAGAATTTTACCAGCGTCATCAAAAGGCTTTTTGTTTAGCTCAGAGTAAGCTTTGATAATTCTTATTGCAAAGTTTTCTGTTCTTTCTTGGATGCTGATACTTACGTTATGATTAGTCATGAGTAAAAAGAATGTGGTAATTCAATTTTACTCTATGAGTAATGGGTATTTACTCATTACTCATTACTCATTACTCATTACTCATTACTCATTACTCATTACTCATTTATGTACACAATTGCTAAAGTAGCCGAGCCTTGGGCAAAGCTCTTCCCCAAAATTACAGAAAATGCCACCAACATTGAAGTTACGGTGCGGGGACAGAGCTTTAAGATTGAGATACCGAAGAGGCGATCGCAGGTTGTCAATCAAAAAAAAATATCATATAAAAGTTAACGATTGTATTAGGGATTTAAATTTTTTAAGTATTTTAAACAATCGGGATAGGGTGAGTACGCCATCATCACTTGCCCATTCTTTGATTTGACGATCACCTCGCTTTTTTTAACATTTGAAAACACGGTTCTATCAGTAATTTGAGGCATATAGTCGCGTGTCTCATTTATGCCAGCTTTTAAATTTCTTTGCACAACCCAAGGATAAACGACTTGAGGTTTTTCGCTTTGGCTTAAACTGCGGGTTTCCTGAACACTCCATGAAAATCCTAATCTATTAAGAATGTCATTGAAGGGTAAAGATCCAAAGGGACAGCCGCATCCGCCCAAGTAAACTATTTTTCCTGCTTTCAGCATTGATGCAATGCCTTCAACATTCTCACCAAAGATAAAAGGAAGTTCGGGTACTTTAACGACTCTGGCAATTAATCCGTCGTATTTTTTTAAAGTTTCTTTTTTGGTATCTGGGACATCTTCGCATATATAATTCCATTCTAAAAGTGCGCTTCTAATTAATTCTAAAGGTGTATAAGTTGGGCCAATTAGACAGGCAATATATCTCTTATTTTTTTTACTGGGATTATTCCAAGAATTAGTATCATGGAAAAGTTGGGCGATAAGGTTCGCCATCAACTTACCTTCACCGTCACCTGTTATGTAATTATTGGTACTGGCGAGTAAACCGCCAGTATATTTAATTTTCTTCTTTAAAGACGTTTGACGATACTCAATAACACGCGTGCTAGATTGATTAATATAGGACTTACGCATTGACAAAAAATATCATTCATGCACACTACACGGCACAAGTATCGGTGAGGTTTTCCACAATGTACTGTATATTGTGTCTGACTGTAAAGCTTTTCTATTACTGTGTCATCAACTGCATTATTTTGCCACTCTGTCAATGCGTAAGTCCTATTAAATACCAATTACCTTTATCAGTGAGTAAGGCGATCGCCTCTCCCACTCCCAAGTCAACTAGATAAGTTGCGCTAATATTGGCACCATTAATTTTCAGTTTTTTGGTTTGTCCAGCGTAGCCTTTAGGGACGCGGACAGGAACCATGTTAGCAACAGTAAATAACTTTTGAAGTGAAGAATTAGTTATTTCCACAATTTAAATAAATCTACCGCCAAACCCCACATTGCCCAGCCAACTCTAGATTCCCACTTAATTAAATCTGGATACCAATCGTAAGAAGCGTGCCATAAATAATCTTGATGATTTACCTCGTCTTGGGCGATTTGAGAAGCGATCGCCCTTAGCGATTCTGTTGATGCAACTTTGGATAATGCTTTATATAATTTCCCCGTTCCCTCTTCGAGGATTTGCATGAAAGCAAATCTATCCTCCCAAGGATAATCAATTGCTGATTTCCCTTGAAATAGGATTCTTAGAGATAGATAGCGTTTTGATATCCCATCTAAATTTTCAAATTGCCCTGAGTAGTAAACACCTTGTAAAACTTTTGTTTCTTCATCGGTATTTTTGATTACCTTCAATTCTTGGTTTTGATACAATTCAATCCATTGCCCGGTTTCAGATAGCTTTATTTTATCCCCACTTAATGAAGAGAGCATCTTGCCGTGCCTTTGTTCATCACGAGCGTGTTCTTGTAATAATTTAGCTAAATTGTAGCGATGTTCCTCAAGTGCGATCGCTGCTAATTTAAAGCAAAATATTGCCACCCCATACTCTAGCTTTGCTAACAATCTGATAAATTGCTGCTCGTTACGCAATCCTATATAAATCAGAATTTTAATTAGCATAATCAAGTTTTGAAACTCCGCAATGTTGCTACATTCTGGCTTGTGGTGAAGCAGGTAGCGCAGTGTGTGCCATTGTTAGCAATTTTTCTGGCGTTGATAGTTATCCAGTTGTAATCTGTATCAACAGCCAGAAAAACTTCGCCACCTGTTTTTGGGATTGCCGCTACAAAAATCCTCCCTATGTTACCCGTGTTTGGCTCTTGGCTCCATTTGTGTACTTGAATTGCCGTATTGGAAGTGGTAATTTGATTTGCAAAACCAGAATCGACAACTATTTGAATAATCCCAAACTGGGAACTATCAAAATCAAATGCCCTGCCCCCTGTGGTGCAAAGGGAAGTACAAATCAATGAACCACTAAAATCAAAACTACTACTACCGCCGCCGCCACTGCCACCACTAAATTGAAACCACCTACCTATAGTGTCAGTAGGCGTTACTACATCGGGTAAATCTTCTGCGGTAGTAGATGCAGTATTGTATCGATACCAGGCGGGCAGTCCATCGCCGCGATCGCCCACTGCCAAGAATACACCATCTACTCTTTTAGGCGTTGAATCCTCGTTCAACGCCTTTAAAGCAGCAATATTGTCAACTACTAAAGCAGTATAAATAAAAGCCATAAACTAAAAAGATAAAACATTGCCACTAGAATCGACCAAAACTGAACCATTGCTATCGGTTAGGATAGCATCGAAATTACTCCCCTCTGGTAGGGGGATACGAAAAGTTAAGTAAGCGTTGATACCAATACCTGTATCAACCACCGTAGCCGGCTCCTCTGCCGCCAAAATAGTTACTTCAGGATTTACCTCAATTTGCGGAAGTTCTAAACCGCCTTCTCGCTCTTTAAGACACGGTGGTGAGGCGTGGGAAATTTCGGTAATTTGGTTGCCGTCGTAGCTGAACGAGTAAGCTACACGGTAATTAGTGGAGGGGAAGTTACCAGTAATTCCAGGAACAATTGTTCCTGATGATGGCGCGAATAACGAGAAAGCCGCATCGGCCGTAGGCGGCGAGGTAACAACCCCCGCAGTCCAATTGCTAATTGTGAACTGTTGTGAAGCAGCAGCTACCACTCCAAATCCAGAGAAGCGGCGAATTTCTAGGGTGTCCTGACGTTGTAAATAAATGTTTACAGAAAATGGGTTAAATAGCCCTTTATTGTTCCCTGCGATCGCATCTGGGTAATCAGCGCGAATAGTTCCCACGCCCGAAGCGTTGCAGGGATAAGAAAGAGTTAGAGTAGCGCCGGCGGTAATCGCTACATAACTACTCCACTCAGAGAAGGTACTTTCACCCGCCACAGTAGAGACGATTGCCCTTATCCCCTCACTCGCTGATGGGGTATAGCTAGCTAGTTCCGTAAATACAGAGGCGTTGCCGTTAACTATTACTTTTTGTCCGGCGGTATTGGGTTGCAGTCCGCCAAAACTGCGTCGGGGTTTTTCTGGGAAGTCGTAACCACCAATTAAGGCGCATCCTGAAAGTATATCGTAGCTCAAGCCAGTACCCGGTACTACTCGATAGCGATCGCCGATATCGTAAACTATTCCTGTTGGCAGCAGTTTCCCTAATGGATTGTAGTCCCCCGATTGAATACGGGTAACTGGGAATACTCCAATTACATCCTTGACGGTAAATTCAGCTACCGAGAAAAACGGTTTCACTGCAAGGGCGATCGCCTCTCCCGGCTGCAAATCGTCAATTGTGATAAATGGGGTTGTTAATTTGGGTGTCCAGGGGAAAAATGCCCCAAGGTTCGGAAAGTCCCGCCCATCACCGTCTTGAGTTCTGATACCGCCATCAGTTTGCACAAAACCAATGAATTTTACTAGCACCAAGCCACTGAGTAAGTCCGGCGATCGCTTGTTGTTGTATTCCAATTCAATTCCAAATTCTGTCCCGGCGGGAAGTGCGTTTGGTAAATCATTGTAAATCCAGTATTTTGCTTCCCAACTGGGAAGATACTTACTCAGAGTTTCCCCAGGGTAAGGGGGAGTGGGGATTACGGTTACTGGATTAATTGAAACTATAGGGCGATCGCTCCCCACCCCTGCACGAGTATCTTGAACTTGCGTACTAGCGCCACCAATGCGTACCCATTGCCCGATATCTGCCGCTACTGCATCGACACTCAAAGGTAACGTAGAATCAGCCCGGTATTCAAACCACTTTGCAATATCTGTTACCCAGCGAACCTGCCCATCTAACCTATCTACCCCTACGGGAAAACTCCCTACGCTGGTCACGGAAGGAGCTAAAGCTAAATGAATATTGCGATTCAATTCTAACTCTGTAGATAGAATCGTCTTCAGTGACTGCGGTTCAATTCCGACTCCGTACTGGTAGCCGGGGACACGGGCAATTTGAACGTGGGTTGCAGGATCGCTTGTTACCCCGGCGCTAATCACAAAATAATGGATATCCCAGCCATCTGGCATTTCCGGGATGGTGATGATAATTTTTTGATTGGTGGTAAAGGCGATCGCGCTACTTACTGAAGGCCGATTAAACCCAGCGCGGTTTTGTAATTGGAATGAGAAATACAAAGTACCTGTAGCTAAATTGCCACCATTGGCTACAGCTATTTGAAATTGTGGGCAAATCTCACCGACTCCGGCATATTGTCCGATCATAATTTTCTGTTAGAAGTCTCAGCAACGATTTGCTGATGTCCAAATCCTTGATGTGATCTAAAACGATTCTTACATAAAGCTTTGCTATCTTTGTATCTTAAGCAGTAGCTAGGGCGATTGGAACCGAGATGGAAGGGACGCTTGAATGGGGCTAACACACGAGCAGGAATTCAAAATTTGTAGTTTCAACAGACAAGTTGAAAATATGAGTGAAACCGAAGTTAAGCAAATGCTGGTGGAAATGTACCAGCAGATGTTTGAACGACAAAATTATTATCAAGAGAGATTAAAAAAGGCGTGGTTGATTGAGCTTTAACGGGCAAAAGCTGAGGAAAAATGACAGGTTTTGTCTGCTATCCAGAATACCCAGAGCTAGACGATCCAGATTATGAGTCAACCGAGGATTGGGATGTGAAGATGATAAAGAATGGTTTGATTGTGGTTTTGTGTCTGGGGAAGGTTGCTTGCTAGGTGGTAGCGAAGAATGTGATTTTGAATGTCCCTAATCAATTATTGCTTTGCGTAGGCGTAGTAATATTTTCTCTTCTGCCACAGTTAGAAATCTCCACCATTTCAGCCAGCCACTCCTTATTACTTCTATCATCCACGCGCCGAAACTCATAGCCTCTTGCACAAAAGCGCTTCAAACGTGGCAGTTTGTCTCTATCTAAGAATACCAGCAACACTGGACGGATGATAACAATCTGCTGCATTGCTGCGGTTTGCAGTACCCAATCCGTTGCTAGCCATCGGGCAACGGAGTTCATCTCTTGCAATGTGCCAGCCATACGCAAAAGCTCTATGCGGGATATGTCGTGGGCACGTATTGGAACGTGTTTTGGTATGGGTTCCGGGATGTGTGGCACGTATTCTGGTACGTGTTTTCCTAGCTGGGCCAAAAATTCTGCTACCGCTTCTTTACCTCTCCCCCTCGCCTCGTGGTACTTTTCCAGTAGTTCAGCTTCGTGCCCAGTTATATAGGCATTTTTCCCATCCTTTGTTGTTTGGATGCCAAGAGCGGGAAGATATTCTGTGTAAAATTTGCGGTGTCCGTAGCGTTCTTTGAGTGGTGCGATCGCTATTCTATCTATCTGTTCCATGCGTTCTGACACGTACCAAAACGTGTTCCAATATATCAGAAAACGAGGTGGATTTGCTGGAGGCAAACAGTAATTAATAACGGGGAAAGCTTACCAATAGGCGATGGATTCCAGCAACGATTCACCATATCGCCAGCTACGCCCATCATCTAGCTTATATGTCCAATGTTCGGCAATTGTCGTGGGGCTTGTTGAGGTAGTGCCGTCTGTGTGTACTTTGATTGCGTGGGTCGCAATGGCTTTATGGTGCTTGGAATCCAGTACTGTGTAAATTTTGCAACTACGTTTGTGGAGGACGCGATCGCCTACTTTGAATTTTGGCTCAATCGTTGCTGTCACCGGTTTCTTCCTCTAATTTAGAGCTTGCCGAAAAATTGCGTTTAATTGAGGGGCTGGCACAGAAACTTCGCTCACTGATGTCAAGGTTTTTTGGGTAGACAAAAATCCTCTTGAGAATGCATGGAAATATTCTCAAGAGGAATGAACAATAATAGTTAAGGTAAGTTTAGCTTAATTAATGGAAAAGCCAATTGAAAAAGAAGCAGGGGAGATCTTAGCTCAAAGCATAGGGGACAGCGATTAAATCGGTTGATTTAATCGCTGTCCCCCTTCCGGGGTTGGATAAGTAGGGCTTGCTGAAAAAGTGATGAAAAGCCAGAAAAGGATTAATTAGCTACGGAAGCAAGAGTCAGTGATAAGTTTTTATTGTTTATTTTAAGAACAATATTATTTTTAGTAATAACAGGTGGTAAA
>NZ_JAIVFV010000001.1 GCF_020829445.1 Nostoc sp. CHAB 5836 | reverse complement strand
TTGGCGAGATGAGGCTACAAAGGACACAAGGGCAATAAGTATGCCCCACGCCCAATACCTATAGCGGTTCTCAATTGCATGGAATACAGACCTAACCCCCAGCCCCTTCCCTACAAGGGAAGGGGAGTAAGATTCAAAGCCTCTCTCCTTTTAGGAGAGAGGTTTGGAGAGAGGTCAGACTGTATTGCATCCAAACGAGAACCGCTATATTCTGAGAATCATACTTTTTAAAAGTAGTGGGAGCATCTTGCTCCCTGCTGGTAGTGTAGCGGGCAAGATGCCCGCACTACTCCAGGTTTAAAAATGCACGAGGTTTAATTAGGGATATTGAAACGATTTGTGCAAAAGTTCCTAACACCCCTCCCCGCTTGCGGGGCTACGGTGTACACACAAGTCCTAAAAACCTAGCTTTATGAGGCTTTTCTCATTCTCATACAGAGCATGGGAAGGAAAGAAATAGCATTATCAGTCGATGCAATGCCATTGTTAGTCGATGCAATGCCATTGTCATATCATGTCCGGTAAGCATAATACCCCCAACCCCACCCCCCCAAAGCTGCGCTTTAGCTCCCCTCCCCTTGCTAAGGGGAGGGGTTGGGGGTGGGGTTCTGATTTTTGATTTATGCAAGAGGTCTAATACCTAACCCCTGAGTAGAGTATTCCTCTTATGGAGCATTCACCGATCGCCAAGTCTAAGTACCAGGGAGGATTTATGATGAATAGCGAAAAAAGCTTTGGCTAACTGATCGATAATTGGGGCAGAAAGCTATAGCTAGAAGCATGGAAACCAAACAGCTAGGAAAAACTGGTATCTTTGTGAGTGCGATCGCTTTGGGTGGTATGCCCATGTCAATCTCTAATCGCCCTCCCGAATCGCAATCAATCGAAGTTATTCATCGGGCTTTGGATCTGGGTATTACATTTATTGACACTGCCGATTCTTACTGCAAAGATGAGTCAGAAAAACACCACAACGAACGGCTAATTCACAAAGCACTTAGTAGTTACAAAGGCGATGTTAGCCAAGTAATTGTGGCAACTAAGGGCGGTTTAATGCGTCCCAATGGCAACTGGACAAGCAACGGCAACCCAGAACATTTGCGCCAAACAATTCGAGTCAGTTTTGAGGCGTTGGGTGGTGCTAAACCCATCGATGTTTGGCAGTACCATTCTCCTGATAGTAATTACACCATTGAAGAATCCCTTGCACCAGTGAAAGAAGCAGTAGAGGCGGGTTTGATCCGATTTGTAGGAGTTTCTAACTTTTCCGTTGAACAAATTAAACGGGCGCAGGATGTGGTAGATATTGTCTCAGTGCAGAATCAATATAGCCCTTGGCAACGACAGCCGGAAAATGACGGCGTGTTGAAGTATTGCGAACAGCAAGGATTAACCTTTTTACCTTGGAGTCCTTTTGGTGGTAGGCGTCGTCATCAAGACTTGCCAGATATTCCTGCGATCGCTCAGTTAGCTAAAGAAAAAGGCGTATCAGTGTATAATATCGTCCTGGCATGGTTGCGTTCCAAGTCACCCGCTATTTTACCAATTCCTGGTGCTAGCAAGGTTTCTAGCATTGAAGACTCGGTACAAGCTATCAATGTGAAACTATCTGATCAAGAAGTGCAAAAAATTGATCAGGCAACTTAATCATTTCACTGGCTAACGTAGATTTACTGGAAGTTGCCAAAGATTTACGCACCACGTTTAGTTAGCTTAAGACAGCATTATCAACAATTTAAAATTCCAAATTAACAGAGTTTTAAAAAAGTTCATCAACCCGGTTTATTAAAAAAAACCGGGTTTTTTAGAAAGCATACTATCTCTTAAATTAAGCTTGATGTACTGTTCCCATGTAAGTAATCAATCTAAAATTTATGCAGCCAAATCCTCTAACCAATAGATCAAAGCAGGTGGTAAATATATTTGCTTTTGTGCTATTGGTTTCCTCATTATGCTGGCAAAATTCAGTGAAAGCGCAGCCTCAGCCAGATACACAACTTTTGCCATTTTTTGATAATGTAGATAACCCGGTTCCTGTTCGTTTTCCCGCAGGACGACAGGTAGATATCACACCACCTCCACCTCTACTAAATCCTTTTGACAAGGCTGTACTAAAACTCTGTGGCCCTATTGGTACGAGAGTTAGTGCTAATAATTTTAAACAATTGTTATCTTTTTACCCGGATGTCTTGCAGAAAGTTCAGCAAGCTAGCGGCGGTGAACTTCGTTCGGGACGGCGTAATCAAACGCAATTTCTTGAAGATTTAACCAATATTTGGTTCAAACGTCGGGGATTTGAACATATATTTTGTGGCGAGATATATAACGCCAATGATATCGGCGGCTTGCATTTCTATGGCAGATATTTACAACTACAAAATGAAGGAATAGGCGGACGTTTGCCAAATAATCAGGGACGAGAGGAAGTTGTTCCTAATGTGATTTATACAATGGGGGTAGTAATTAAGCAGGAAAATCGGACAGTAACAGATGTGATTAAAGGCTATGGCTACCTCAGCAACGCCGAAGAAATGCTTTTAGATACCACCAAAATATTTAAACTCCAAGGCAATAATGAGGGAGCGTGTATTTATAATGTGCGTGATAGAGAAACAGGTCAATCCTTTCCTACAGTTTTTGTGAGGGAAAACAAAGCAATCATCACCTATTATCCTGATGCTACTCCTCAAGGTGCAAAATGTAAAAGTTAAAAGTCCTAGATTGCCTCTACTAAGCGTATAAATAAAAGACATGATCTTAGAAACACACCGCTTGCTAATGCGTGACTTTGTAGAGGCAGATTGGCAGGCGGTTTTTGCCTATCAATCTGCTCCTTTGTACTTGCGTTACAACTATTGGACGCACCGCACACAAAAGGATGTTTGCAAGTTTATCCAGATGTTTATTGATCAGCAAAAAGAGCAACCACGAACAAAGTTTCAGTTAGCTATTATCCTCAAAGAAGAAAATCAGCTTATTGGCAATTGTGGTATCCGTGTAAATGACCTGGAAATGCGGGAAGCAAATATCGGTTATGAACTAAACACTCACTATTGGGGAAAAGGTTATGCAACTGAAGCAGCACAAGCTATTTTAAAGTTAGGCTTTGAAGAACTGGGAATGCATCGTATCTGGTCTTGGTGTGTTGCACAGAATCTTGCATCTGTTAGGGTATTAGAAAAAATTGGTATGCGTTGTGAGGGTCATCTGCGGGAAAAAGAGTTAATCAAAGGCAGATGGTATGACTACTTTCTTTACGCTACCCTTGATCATGAGTGGAAAGCGAAGTAATACTGCTTCTATGAGCTACCTCAGAGACAATATCATAAATTACTGAGAAATTGAGGGTAAGACAAGTTCAAGGGGTTGCAGAAATGACCAACACTATCCTCAATTTTCAAACAGCTACCGGACAGGAAGTGTTAGCAGCAGGTAAAAAATAGTTGAAGAATACCTGACAGTCACGCTCACTCTTTCTGAAAAAGTCGCAGAGAGCAATTAGTTGTTTATGGAGCAATAAGTAAGTCGGCAAGAAAATTTCAATATAGAGCATTTTGCATCTAAATGAAGTACAAAAATACCCCTCTTAATCCCTCCTTGTAAAGGGGGGAAATTCCCAATCTAGTTCCCTCCCCTTGGAAAGGGGAGGGTTAGGGAGGGGTATTTTTGTACTTCATTAACTTGCAATCTGCTGTATGTAAACAAATATAAATTAACATAGGGTGTGTTAGACGAAAGTACGGCACCATCCATAATTAAAGGTGCGTTACGCTTTCAGCTAACGCACCCTACAATTAAAATTTATTAACATAGTTTTAAGCAGGATTAGGGAAAATTAAGTCTTAACTGAAACAGTATTGATTTATGGAGTTTTGAAAAAATGCAATCGCTACTTTTAACTTTCGTTCAATATTTACATTTTTCTGAGACTGATTTGAAAAAAATACTATCACAATCTCTAACAGAAGTTCTCAATTTGCCGGAATTGCAGCAAGAACTAAACAGCTTAGATACCAATTTGCTTAAGAAAACCTTACCCACAGCAGGAGCAGTTTTAGCTAAGGAATTACCACCTTTTTACAACTGGCTAAAAAATGAGTTGGGAGTCAAGCGGGTTCCTGATAGTCCTGATCATGCAACAACATGGGTAATTGGTTTCGTCCATAATCAAGAAAGTCTAACTCATTTAGTTGAGTTGCACCGCCGAGTACCTCGTCCGGCTTTAGAAGCTTCTATTCCCCGCTTGGTAGGAATGTTTGAAGGTCTCGAAGACACGCAAGTTCGGCAAGAATGGCAAAAAGCGATCGCGGCTCTATGTCTAGTTCTAGTTGTCGCTGCACGAGAACAAGATAGAGAACTGTAGCAGTGTGATAACCTTTATCGTTGGTAATTATAGCCCAATACGGTTCACTTAAGGCTGAAACTCTTTTGAAAGTCTACCCTATGATAGTTGCGAGGCTGCTGCCCAGGAACTAAAGTAAGTCTGGTAAGATTAACTATTAGAGAAAATTATAACCATTACTAATAAAACAGCGAAGTAAGTTGGCGCGATTAAAGCTAACTGGCTGGTGCTGTCCCAGGGCTATTTCATTCTAGACATAAACCACCCGGAACTTCAGTTCCTCTCTTATAGCTAAAGTACGTTTTAACGGACTATAACCCAATACACTTCGGTTAAGCATTTCTTTCTTCTCTTTGCGTCCTTCTCTGACGAGACGCTGCGCGAAGGCGTCCTTCTCCCAGGGGGAAACGCACTCGCGTTTGCGGTTCGTTAAAAAACTGACTTTTACTTAGAGTTTTAGCCTTAACTGAACCGTATTGGACTATAACCTTTTCTCAGTAGTCTTTAGACTACTTTCGCTATAAGAGAGGTGAATTCATTGTGAGGCGGGCTAGATGAGAATGAAATAGCCCTGGGGGCTGTCCTTTGTTATTCCTCATTGGTAAAGGTTTTAAGTCTATTTAACTTTCTTAACACAATTTAGTTTATTTCCGACGACTTACTTAGTACACTGAATCTAAAGAGATAATGATCCTCAGTTATTGTTGATGCTTAATCTAATTTTCTCATAAAGAACTATTTTCAATCCTAAGCTTAGTGGTTTTGAAAGATTTATTAACGTTTTCTGAACTACTTGTAAAGGTTAGTGCTTTTCAAATTACAAACTACTTAAGTAGTGAGTATGTTCCACTTTTAATCGTGATTTATCTCGACTTAAAAATGGATGCAATTAACAGTGAAACTGATGATTATTAGTCGCTGGGCGATGCTTGTAGTTAGATGGCAAAGGTGCAGCCAAACCTAGCCATCGCTAGATTTAGTAATTTTTGTATCTTTCAAAATGAGATACAAAATAAATATAAAATACAGATATCTCATGCATTGAGGTATTATGATTGTATGAAACAAGTCCTGATAGTATCCTGCCCAATCCAAGTTACTCTTGAAAAAGTTGCCAAAATTGATGCAACGTTGCAGGCTTTTGCAGATGCTTGCGAATATGTAAATAAAACTACACCGCCGACCTTGGTAAACGAACTGGCTATGCAGTCCCTGGTTTATCATGATGTCAGGGCATTGTTCGGATTGTCTTCTCAGTTGGCTATTCATGCGGTAAGGAGGGTATCTGCAAATCGCAAAGCTGCCAAGCAGAAAGGAAAGCCGATTACAGGTTTTGCTCCCATCAGTGCAACTTACGATGTCAGAACCTTTAGCTTTCGAGAGAAAGACTGGACGGCTAGCTTGACATTGATAGGTGGCAGAGAAAGGTTTAAACTTGCCCTTGGTAATTATCAGCGAGGGTTGCTGAAGGGACAAAATCCGAAAACAGCAACTTTGGTAAAGCGCAAAGATAGCACGTATTACCTGAATATTCAGCTTGAATCCCAAGCGCCAACACCCGAAGAAACTGACCAGGTATTGGACATGGACTTTGGGCGAATAGATATTGGGAGTCATCTCCGATGGATATAAATTAAGTAAATAAAACATAACCAAAATTCCAGATAAGTACGGCAGATGTCACGGCGTCCCTAAAAGGTTGTTTGAAAAGTCTAATTGCTTACTTGCGTCGGCGATTATAAATCGCAGCTACACAGGCAAAACCTGCCTCCGCAGGTTAAAAACCCTTGATTTTGTATTAGTCAATGGAGTTGGACGAGAGTTTGTGTAGTAGAGATTTCCAATCGCCCAATACTTTTCAAATAACCTCTTAGAGCGTCGGGAAGGGGGATCTAAAAGTGCCTAAAATCACAGCGAAATACTTTTCAAACATCCTCTTAGATTTTGGTGACTCATCCGGTTCTACTCAAGCAGTATTCTGAAAAACTTGGTTGGCATCTCCACAGGGCTATTTCATTCTAGACATAAACCACCCGGAACTGAAGTTCCGGGCTCATAGCTAAAGTCCGTTAAAACGGACTAAGTAAGTCGGCAAGAATAAACCAAGCTATATTACGAAACGTAAATACACCTTAAACCCTTATAAATGACGAAGGACAAATGACATTAAGCTCTTACCGATGCTCCACCTCTGATCTGAGGCTCTACCAGAAGGGTGAAATGCGGAGATGCCGTAGGTGCTGGGGTTCTTTCTATACAGCTTCATGAAGAAATGTATAAGCAAGGCAGGTTATCTGTTAGTATTCGTTGCCCATACAGGAACATCAAAAGCTGTATAAATTACCAAGTTTCCATCATCTTGAACTTGCAGACGACAACTATAACCACGCCCATTTGTATTACTTGCCCACAAAGGTTTTCCACTATAATCATAACTGACTAAATTGCAGTCGGTTTGCATGACGGTATAGTTAACAGGTCTGTTGTAAGTGTTTGATGCCCACAGAGGAGTGCTGTAATCATAAAGAACAAAGTTTCCATCAGATTGCTGTATAGCTTTATACTGATTATTAGGAGAAATCAAGTATTGATTTTGACTAGCGAATAAGTATTCGCCTGTATAGAGGACAGATGTACCAGTACCAGCTAGAGCCTTGTTCTGTTGAATTAGCAACGTAGCTTGTGATGAAATTGCAAATGCTGTTGTTAAACCTAAAATTTTTGAGAGTTTAGATAATTTCATAAACGTACCTCCAATCAAAGTTTTAAAGTTTTGTTTTCTCTAAACAGTGCTGAGATGCGATCGCGGTAAAGTCGCGCAATTAAGTAGTTCTTACAAAACAATGCAGGGACGAAAACTATTGCACTTTCAGGCTCAAAACAACGAGCAAGAAGTCATTGCAGGTTACAGATGTAGCCTTGGTGTTTTTACGAGGATTATAAAATCTTGATATACTTCAGAGTATACTGTCAGTTGCTATTTAATAAAAAATGAACTATTAAAAAATTTACACTTTGAAAGGACTTGAGAAACTAACTACTACGAAGTTATCAGCCTGGATACAACAAGCTAAAACCCAAGCTGAACGAGGACAAGTTGCCGATCGCATTCCGCAATTAGCTAAAGCTAATCTTGGTTGGTTTGCAGTTCATATCTGCTGTGAATCGGGAAAAACTATCAGCTTTGGTGATACAGCTTGTGTTTTCCCGCTAATGAGCGTTATTAAGACATTTTCCTTGCTTTATCTGCTAGAACATTTTGGCGCAGAAACGGTTTTTGGGTGGGTTGGGGTGGAAGCATCGGATGCACCCTTCAATTCTTTAGAACAACTCATTGCCGATCGCGGCCATCCCCGCAACCCCATGATTAATAGTGGGGCAATTACTCTGTCTGATAAATTACCAGGAAAGGATGCCAATCAACGCACTTCTTTATTTTGTCAGTGGCTCAACCAATTAGCCGGTTGCCAACTATATTTAGATGAAGTAATGCTGGCTTCAGTGCGATTAAACCGATCAACAGCCAATGAAGCGATCGCTAATTATCTCGCCCAAACAGGTCATCTAGAAAATATTGAAACAGCACTTGACACCTACGAGCAAATATGCTGCATATCTGGGCGAGTTGAAGATTTAGGGCTGCTGGGAAAACTCCTAGCTTGTGAAAATGGCTGTCTATCATCACAAAACCGCCAAATTGTCAATGCTGTGATGTCAATTTGTGGACTGTACCAAGCTTCTGCCAAGTTTGCAGTCAGAGTTGGTCTACCGATGAAATCAGGAATTGGTGGTGGACTTGTAGCAATAGTACCAAGTGAGGGAGCGATCGCTTGTTACAGTCCTGGGTTGGATAGGGTAGGAAATCCGGTAGGTGCGATCGCATTTGTTGAGGCTTTAGCGCAAGAGTTGCAATTGAGTGTCTTTGGTTAATTCTGGTTCTGTTGAATTGGAATCGGTTGTTTTCGGTAACGGCGTTGATTCTGGTGTTGGAGACTTAATAATCTCTGGCAGCGTCGGTGGCAAACTAGGAGATGGTGTAATTGGTACTTCTGGAGTGGGGACTTTACCAGCCCCACGGTTAAAAAATCCACCAAATTTAGATTTTGTTGGTTGAGGGGCAGCTTTTTTAGGTAACGGCGTTGATTCAGGAGTTGGTGTTACCTCTGGCTGTGGTTCTGGTGTTGGAGACTCAATAATCTCTGGCAGGGTCGGTGGCAAACTAGGAGATGGTGTAATTGGTGGTTGTGGTATGGGGACTTTACCAGCCCCACGGTTAAAGAATCCACCAAATTTAGATTTTGTTGGTTGAGGGGCAGCTTTTTCAGGTAGCGGCGTTGATTCAGGAGTTGGTGTTACCTCTAGCTGTGGTTCTGGTGGTGTCGGGGACAAGCTAGGAGATGGTGCAGCCGTTGGAACTTCTAATTTTGGTTGTTCTGGCTGTATTTTGGATTCTTCTGGAATTTCAGTTTCACGAATCGGCTGTTTTCCTGCCTTGGGTTGTATTTGGGGTGTTTTTTCAACAGAAGGCGCGGGTGCGGGTTTAGGTGCAAGTTTATAATTCGGGTCTACAATGGGGCGCACCTCAGCTGCTGTGAGTTCTCCTCTGACAATTCTCGACAAAGTGTCTTTACCCTTTGGCTGGTAGTCAATCAATCTAACTGTGGTATTAAAGGCATTTTTGACACGATTTCCCTGGTTATCGAGAAATTCAAGTTTTACCCAGTTTTTTCCTGGACGAAAGCCTTTAAGATAAACTGCCTGCCAGCGATCAAAAATAAAGCTTTCATCATTAATTGTGACGCGGATGCGCCAATCACTGAATTCGTTTTGAGCATTTTCCTTGCCGACCAGGTGCAAAGGAGCGTTAGTTAGGTAAAAGTCCAGTAGTATGGGTTCTGTTCCGTAATTACCTTGAGGATTGCTGTAAGTTAGTACGGGTAATTTGGGATCTGGGCTGTTGTCGTCAGTTTTGGTAAAAACGTGAAACGTTGTCTGGGCATAAGCCCCTTCATTTTTAAAGCTTTCATCCCAAGGGCGGGAAGCAAAGACGCGCAGGGTATGACTACCTAAAGACAAGTCTGGCAAAACCAAGGGTTGATTTAGGTCGTAAACAGGTATATAAGGTTGATTATCCAGAATTACGTGTAGATGTGGCCCCAATTGGAATTGTGGGTCTTTAAATATTGGTAAATCCTTAACCTGAAAACTGACTGTAACTTTGTTGTCTTGAAGAACTTCATCAATTTTTGGAGTAACAATTGTTACTTGTGGCTGATAAACTTCCAAAATTGGACGCAGTTCTTGGATCACAGATGGAGGTGAAACTTCCGAAAATTGCTTTGAAATTTGAGAAATCTGTGGAGAGTTTTCTCTATAGCCAGTAGACACTTCCTGGCTGTCGGCTTTCTCGCCGCAACTGGTCAAGCTTAATACCAGCACCAATGTCATTACCCACCAGAGAATCGATAATCTTTCAGGGAGGAACTTCTCTAACACCCTTTTATGCCCCAAGTTCATGCGTTGCACCCAGTGATAGTCTTTGACAATTGACAGATTATTTTGGCTGAAAGTGTCCATAGGGAACTATAGCCCGAAAGGTCAAATCTACTTCACATCCCATAAGTTTTCTTGTCAGGACTTAGGCAAACAATAGCCGAAACCCTGATTTTCTTTTTAGGGGCAATTCATCTAATTGCCCCAGAAGGTGTGTAATTTTGGGTAAGTCTTACTTGTTAGGACTTACCCAACTGCCATATTATTTGGAGTTTGTAGTGAGGACTTTAGTCCTCAAAATCAGGGCTGAAGCCCTTACTACAAACTAAAAGCTTTTAGGGATTACCAAGAAATAAATTATTCCATCTTGTGGGGTGGGCGACACGAGGGCCCTTGACTATGGGCCCTCGTGTCGCCCACCCCACAATAAATAGTTGGATATTTATTTATTTGGAAGTCCCTTATTTTTTGTGACACTTGCGTAAGTCCTAACTTGTGTATCTTAAGAAATTTTAAAATAAGCGGTAGTTAATACAGCTTTTTAATTACAAAAATTGAAATATGACATAAATATTCACGACTAACAGCAGTCAAAGCCGGAACATCGGGTACATACAGCCAAACCATAAATTTTACGAATTGTTATCCTTTGTAAATTAAATGGATAATCTATTGACTTTTGGACAAATAGTTTGAAGTTAAAAGCCAGTTAAGGCAGGAATTCCAGCAATATTCCAGCAAGTTTGAATTATTGTTAAAATATCTCCAACAATGTACAAGTTAAGACCCTATAATTCAACGAGAAACAACTCTCCACATCGGGTCTTGATCGCGGCTTCAGTAAAATTCTGGAGTATGCGGTAATGGTTCATTTTGTGGTATACATGATTCCTCATTCCTTATCAAGAGAGGAGGTCGAATGACAATAAGTCCTCCGGAGCGAGAGGAAAAAAAGGCAAGAGTAATCGTCGATAATGACCCAGTTCCAACCTCATTCGAGAGATGGGCGCAACCTGGACATTTTGACAGATCCTTAGCCAGAGGTCCCAAAACCACCACATGGATTTGGAACCTGCACGCACTCGCCCATGATTTTGATACACATACAAGCGATTTAGAAGACATCTCCCGCAAGATATTCTCAGCCCACTTCGGCCACCTAGCCGTAGTGATGATTTGGTTGAGCGGGATGATTTTCCACGGCGCGAAGTTTTCTAACTACGAAGCTTGGCTAACCGACCCGTTGAATGTTAAGCCTAGTGCCCAGGTCGTTTGGCCCATTGTTGGACAAGACATTTTAAACGGTGATGTTGGCGGTGGTTTCCACGGCATTCAAATCACCTCCGGTTTGTTCCAAGTATGGCGTGGCTGGGGGATTACAAACTCCTTCCAGCTTTACTGCACTGCGATCGGTGGCTTGGTATTAGCAGGCTTATTCCTATTTGCCGGCTGGTTCCACTACCACAAACGCGCTCCCAAACTGGAATGGTTCCAGAATGTGGAGTCGATGCTGAATCACCACTTGCAAGTACTGCTAGGTTGTGGTTCCTTGGGATGGGCAGGTCACTTAATCCACGTGTCCGCACCGACCAACAAGCTTTTGGATGCAGGTGTTGCTCTCAAAGACATCCCCTTGCCCCACGAGTTCATATTGAACAAAGACTTGTTGACCGAGTTGTATCCCAGCTTTGCTGCTGGTTTAGCACCTTTCTTCACCTTGAACTGGGGTCAGTATGCTGACATCCTGACCTTCAAGGGCGGTCTGAACCCAGTAACAGGCGGTTTGTGGATGACTGACATTTCCCATCACCACTTAGCGATCGCAGTTCTCTTTATCGTTGCTGGTCATCAGTACCGTACCAACTGGGGTATTGGTCACAGCATTAAAGAGATCCTAGAAAACCATAAAGGCCCTTTCACTGGTGAAGGTCACAAAGGTCTCTACGAAAACCTGACCACATCTTGGCACGCTCAGTTGGCTACTAACCTAGCCTTCTTGGGATCGCTGACCATCATCATCGCGCATCATATGTACGCGATGCCCCCTTATCCATATTTGGCAACTGACTACGCTACGCAGTTGTGCATCTTCACCCACCACATGTGGATTGGTGCATTCTGTATAGTCGGTGGAGCAGCTCACGCTGCTATATTCATGGTGCGGGATTACGATCCAGTTGTGAATCAAAACAACGTGCTTGATCGGGTAATTCGTCACCGAGATGCGATTATTTCTCACCTTAACTGGGTGTGTATTTTCCTCGGCTTCCATAGCTTTGGACTTTACATTCACAACGACACAATGCGAGCATTGGGTCGTCCTCAAGACTTGTTCTCTGATACAGGGATTCAATTACAGCCAGTATTTGCCCAGTGGATACAAAATATCCACGCCCTGGCTCCTGGTACAACTGCACCTAATGCCTTAGAACCAGTTAGCTATGTCTTTGGCGGCGGTGTCTTGGCTGTTGGCGGTAAAGTGGCAGCTGCACCCATTGTTTTGGGCACAGCGGACTTCCTAATTCACCACATTCACGCTTTCACCATTCACGTCACCGTCCTAATTCTGCTCAAAGGTGTGCTATACGCCCGTAGCTCTCGTCTGATTCCAGACAAAGCAAACCTGGGCTTCCGCTTCCCTTGCGACGGCCCCGGTCGTGGCGGTACCTGTCAAGTCTCTGGTTGGGATCACGTATTCCTGGGACTTTTCTGGATGTACAACTCCATATCGATTGTAATTTTCCACTTCAGTTGGAAGATGCAATCAGATGTCTGGGGAACCGTAGATGCAGATGGTACTGTAACTCACATCACTGGTGGTAACTTTGCTCAAAGCGCTATTACCATCAACGGTTGGTTGCGAGACTTCTTGTGGGCACAAGCTACGCAAGTCATCAATTCCTACGGCAGTGCGCTATCTGCCTATGGTCTACTCTTCTTAGGCGCTCACTTTGTCTGGGCATTCAGCTTAATGTTCCTGTTCAGTGGTCGCGGCTACTGGCAAGAACTGATTGAGTCCATTGTTTGGGCGCATAATAAACTGAAGGTAGCACCAGCAATTCAGCCTCGCGCTCTGAGCATTATTCAGGGTCGAGCTGTAGGGGTAGCTCACTACCTCTTAGGAGGAATTGCCACAACTTGGGCATTCTTCCATGCACACATCCTTTCAGTAGGGTAGTAATCAGCTTTCTACAAGTTAGGAGTTAGGAATGAAGTTAGGAGTTAGGAGTTAGGAGTTAGGAGTTAGGAGTTAGAACTCATAACTTACAACTCATAACTTACAACTCATAACTCACAACTCATAACTCCTAACTATCACAGCTGGTATTTGATGGCTAAAGGTCAGAGGATTTATTAAACCTATGGCGACAAAATTTCCGAAATTTAGCCAGGATCTCGCACAGGACCCGACGACTCGTCGGATATGGTATGCGATCGCTACAGGCAACGATTTTGAAACCCATGATGGCATGACGGAAGAAAATCTTTACCAAAAGATTTTCGCAACTCACTTCGGTCACTTGGCAATCATCTTCCTGTGGGCATCCAGCCTCCTGTTCCACGTAGCCTGGCAAGGTAACTTTGAACAGTGGATTAAAGATCCCCTTCACATCCGTCCCATCGCCCATGCGATTTGGGATCCCCACTTTGGTAAACCAGCGATCGAAGCTTTTACCCAAGCTGGCGCTAGTAATCCGGTAAACATTACCTACTCTGGTCTTTACCATTGGTGGTACACCATCGGTATGCGGAATAACGGCGAACTGTACAACGGTTCAGTGTTCTTGCTATTATTCGCTGCTGTAATGTTGTTTGCTGGTTGGCTGCACTTGCAACCCAAGTACCGTCCTAGCTTGGCATGGTTTAAGAGCGCTGAACATCGCCTAAACCACCACTTAGCAGGTTTGTTTGGTGTTAGTTCATTGGCTTGGGCTGGTCACTTAATTCACGTTGCTGTCCCCGAAGCTCGCGGTCAGCACGTAGGTTGGGATAACTTCTTAAATACCCCACCCCACCCAGCCGGTTTGACACCATTCTTTACAGGTAACTGGGCTGTTTACGCTCAAAACCCTGACACTCCTGGACATATCTTCGGGACATCGCAAGGTGCAGGAACTGCAATTCTGACTTTCTTGGGTGGTTTCCATCCCCAGACAGAAGCTTTGTGGCTGACTGACATCGCTCATCACCACCTAGCGATCGCAGTTTTATTCATCGTTGCTGGTCATATGTACCGGACAAACTTTGGGATTGGTCACAGTCTCAAGGAAGCATTAAATGCCAAGAGTTTCTTCGGCATTCCTGTTGAAGGCCCGTTCAACCTACCTCACCAAGGTATCTACGACACCTACAACAACTCCCTGCACTTCCAATTGGGTTGGCACTTAGCAGCGCTAGGTGTTGTTACTTCCCTGGTAGCGCAGCACATGTACTCCATGCCTTCCTACGCATTTATTGCGAAGGACTACACAACTCAGGCAGCATTGTACACGCATCACCAGTATATTGCTGGATTCCTGATGCTTGGTGCTTTTGCCCACGGAGCAATCTTCTGGGTACGTGACTACGACCCAGAACAAAATAAAGGCAACGTACTTGAGCGCGTGCTGAAGCACAAAGAAGCGATTATTTCCCACCTCAGTTGGGTATCCCTTTTCTTGGGCTTCCACACCCTTGGTCTGTACGTACACAACGACGTAGTAGTTGCTTTCGGCACACCTGAAAAGCAAATCTTGATTGAGCCAGTATTTGCTCAATTCGTCCAAGCTGCTAACGGTAAAGTACTGTACGGTTTAGATACATTGCTATCTAATCCAGATAGTATTGCTTACACAGCATGGCCTAACTACGCTAACGTTTGGCTTCCAGGCTGGTTAGATGCCATCAATGCTGGTACTAACTCCCTGTTCTTGACAATTGGCCCTGGCGACTTCTTGGTACACCATGCGATCGCTTTAGGTCTGCACACCACCACCTTGATCTTGGTCAAAGGTGCTTTGGATGCCCGTGGTTCTAAGCTGATGCCCGATAAAAAGGACTTCGGCTATGCCTTCCCTTGCGACGGCCCCGGTCGTGGCGGTACTTGCGACATCTCAGCATGGGATTCCTTCTACCTCGCTACATTCTGGATGCTCAACACCATTGGTTGGTTGACCTTCTACTGGCATTGGAAACATTTAGGTATTTGGCAAGGCAACGTCGCTCAGTTCAATGAGAACTCTACATACCTCATGGGCTGGTTCCGCGATTACCTCTGGGCAAACTCTGCTCAGTTGATTAACGGTTACAACCCCTACGGCGTGAATAACCTGTCTGTCTGGGCTTGGATGTTCTTATTTGGACACCTAGTTTGGGCTACTGGCTTCATGTTCTTAATCTCCTGGAGAGGTTACTGGCAAGAGTTGATTGAAACCCTTGTTTGGGCACACGAACGCACTCCTCTAGCTAACCTAGTTCGCTGGAAAGACAAGCCCGTGGCTCTGTCTATTGTTCAAGCTCGTGTAGTTGGTCTAGCTCACTTCACTGTTGGCTACATCGTGACTTACGCAGCATTCTTGATTGCTTCTACTGCTGGTAAGTTCGGTTAATTCGGCTGCTAGTTTTGTAGGTAAGTAATAAAAATCCCCTGCCGCAAGGTGGGGGATTTTTTTATCAGATTCGCGGAAAACCCCATCCGTCTATACGTAGAACAGGGGTTATTTTTGGATAATCCTGCTAATGAACTAAACCACAGCAGATACTTGCTGCTTAAAGAAAGCTTGCAAAACTCTCTCGGCTATTTGATGGCTAGTTAAACCTAGTTCTGTCTTAGATTCATTGGGTTCAGCATGATCTACCAACACATCTGGTATACCGAATCGCTTGACAGGAACAAGAATATCTGCATCTAGTAAAGCTTCCGCGATCGCAGAACCAAAGCCACCCATGATACAGCCTTCTTCTAAGGTGACAACGCGGCCGATTTTCTTAGCTAAAGGCAAAATCAACTCGGTATCCAAAGGCTTAACGAAACGAGCATTAATTACAGTTGCTTCAATGCCATGTTCACTAAGAATTTCCGCAGCTTGCATTCCTGGGTAGACCATTGTGCCATAGCCGACGATTAACACATCATCGCCAGTGCGGAGAATTTCGCTTTTGCCGATTTCCAAAGGTTCCCAACCTTCCTCCATCAAGGGAACGCCGTAGCCATTGCCACGAGGATAACGCATAGCGATCGGGCCACTGGTATGGTTAACACCAGTTACTACCATCCGTTGCAATTCTGCTTCGTCTTTCGGTGCCATTACTACCATGTTGGGAATGCAACGTAGATAGGCAATGTCATACATCCCTTGGTGGGTAGGGCCATCAGATCCGACAATTCCTGCCCGATCCAAGCAGAAGAATACTGGCAGATTTTGGATGCAGACATCATGAATTATCTGATCATAGGCACGTTGCAAGAAGGTAGAATAAATCGCGGCAACGGGGCGCATCCCTTCGGTCGCAAGTCCTGCTGCTAGGGTAATTGCGTGTTGTTCAGCAATACCGACATCAATATATTGATTGGGCAGTTTTGCTTGAAGTTTATCTAAGCCTGTCCCTGTTGCCATAGCCGCAGTAATCCCGATAATTTTCGGGTTTTGTTCGGCAAGTTTCACCAAAGTGTGAGAAAAGACTTTAGCATAAGCTGGGGGTTTGGGTTTACTAGAAGGAATAGCTTTGCCAGTTGCTACGTTGAAGGGGCTTTGGGCGTGGTAGCCAACTTGATCTAGTTCGGCAATTTCATAACCTTTGCCTTTGACTGTTGCTACGTGTACCAAAACTGGGCCTGGTATCTGATGTGCCTGTTGGAAGGTGGCAATCAATTCTTCTAAATTATGCCCATCAACTGGGCCAATGTAGGTAAAGCCGAGTTCTTCAAAAACTGCACCTACCTTGGGAACAGCCAAGCGCTTCATCCCTTCTTTGATGCGTCCGAGTTCCGGAGAGAGAGATTCGCCAACGAAGGGAATTTGTTTAAATTGTTCCTCAAGATTATCTTTAATAAATTGCACAGGTTGGCTGAGGCGCATTTTGTTGAGATAGCGGGGAATCGCGCCGACGTTGCGAGATATAGACATATCGTTGTCGTTGAGAACAACCAACAGGTTAGTTTTCGGCAAGTGTCCGGCATGGTTAATGGCTTCTAAAGCCATGCCACCAGTCAGTGCCCCATCGCCAATCACAGCAACAGCTTTAAATTTTTCCCCTTTCAAGTCTCGCGCTACAGCCATGCCCAATGCTGCTGAAATACTTGTAGAAGCGTGTCCAGCACCAAAGTGGTCAAACTTGTTTTCACCGCGTTTGAGATAACCTGCAACTCCGTCTTTTTGTCTGAGGGTGTGGAAGCGATCATAGCGTCCTGTCAGCAGTTTGTGGGGATAAGCCTGGTGTCCTACATCCCAAATCACTTTATCCCGATCTAAGTCTAGTGTTTGGTAAAGTCCTAGTGTTAATTCGACAACACCCAATCCTGGGCCCAAGTGTCCACCATTAACTGCTACCGTTTGGAGATGCTTATCTCGAATCTGACGGGCAATCTGTTGCAGTTGACGAACAGATAAACCGTGCAACTGATTAGGATGGGTGATTTCGCTCAGATGCATATTATAGGGTTTTCCTCTCTAACTTCAGTTTTCGGTATTTTGATTTTCCCACGGTCGGGTTATCCACAGAATTAAACTCTTACATTGTTACTAAGTTGTAGTGGAAATTATAACTTCGTAATTGATAATGGTGAAAAATTTGTTACCCATTAACAATTCGTCAGATGAAGTTGCAACCAGATAAAGTTATATCACATTTGTCAATAAGTGATGTTACTTAAAAGTCCTATGTGATCCGTATATAAAAACAAGTTTTTCCAAGAAACTTGCGGAAACTCCCTAAACAGATTACTTAATTTTGACCTCTAAAGTTTAGGACAAAAAAAATTAAATATTTGATTTATAATTATATTTCTAGTATATTCACTAGTAAATTTTGATAAATTCAATAGGATTGCAATACTGCTCGGTTAAAAAGATTTGTAGAAGATTTGTAGGTTGGGTTGAACTTTAGTGTTACCCAACAAAAAGAAAGAAAAGTTGGGTTTCGTTCCTCAACCCAACCTACGCCTACGCCAGAATGATTTTTAAGCTTAACCGAGCAGTATTGAATAGGATTGCTGTGTAAGCTAATGAGCATTTAAGTTGCATGATACCAGGGATAGAGCCGCTTACTACAAGCGAATAAACATCTGGTGAAATTAAATATGCGTTACCCATAACCCTTGTAGAGACGTAGCACTGCTACGTCTCTACATTTTTTTCCACCAGATGTCTAATTAGTCTGGAAAAACGAATGACGATTAGCTTATCTATTCTCTATTTACCAAAAGCATCCTTGATGTTATCAACGGTACGTTCAACAACATTTTTGGTATCGTCTACTGCTTTTTGAGTCCGATCTGCATCTTCGTTCGCTCTTTTCTCAATTGTAGCCGCATCTTTCTTGGCTTTGCGCTCAATAAAACTACCATTGTCTGTTGCTTCGTCAACTTTATTGGCATTGTTCCTGGCAGTTTGCTTAACTTTATCTGCCGCATCTTCGATGAAATTTTTGGTTCTTCCAGCATCTGTACTGGCTTTTTCTTGAGCGCGATCGCCTGCATCTGAAGATGCAATCAAGGTTGCAGCAGGATCAGCCATTGCTGAGGTGTTCGAGAAAAATGCACCTTGCCAAAGGAAAGCCATCGCTAACATACAAAACAGTGTTGTAGCCATCCAGCGTTTTACGGTGGAAAGCTGTTTTGTCAAAGAATTCAATTTCATGCAATACAATCTCGTGTGATTTAGTATACTATTTTTACTTCATTTATCTTATTAGCCATATCGATCCCTAGATAGAAGTTATTGCGTCGTTAGTTATGAAATAAATTCACTATTTTGATAGATTGAATTTTGAATAAAGATTTTTTTTATTGGTAATCAAGAAAGGAAGTGAACAGTTCACAGATTTTGGGCATAGGCGATCGCACTTAGAGAAAAGTCAGCGATCGCCGTTTAGTTAATTAACTGGCGATCGCAACTGACTTTTTCCGATTGGGACGCTTGCGTTCTGATTTTTTCTTAAATCCAACTGCTTGGGCTTGATCGCTATCTGAGCCATATTGCCCACGAATCACTTCTTTCATCGCTAATACAGCATTGTGAAATTCCCATTCTGCTAATCGCGCACCATCAGCAGCAGCACGGTATAAAGTTAGCTTCTCAGTTTCAGCTTGTTGCTGCGCTAACATAGTTTGATAAGCTTGCTGTAAGTTTTCTACAGACGCATCAGCACGGGTTGTATTGTATGTGCTGATGGTTTGCAAGCCGTGCAATGAGGTTATATCTTGACTAATTAATTGAGAGGACAAACGGCGTGTTTTATCTTGGACAGGCATATATAAATACGGATGAATGTACATTTTTAATGTGCCCATTAGAACAAAAAAACTAACAGCAAAGTTGCGTTATTTGCTGAAATCTTTTCCCTCACCCCCAGCCCCTCTCCCAAATATGGGAGAGGGGAGACATAATTCTAGTTCCCCGAATCCCAAAGATGGGAGAAGGGGTTAGGGGATGAGGGCTTTACGACCTGTGCAACTTTCTCTCAGACGTAACCCCCAACCCGAACCCTTGTAGTGTTGGAGAGCAAGAATCAAAGCCTCTCAGGAGTGGGAGAGAGGAATGGAGATGGGTTCTAAAGATAAGTTGCACATCGCGTAATATTACTTTTTGTTGGTCGAAACAATGACATTGTTAGTCGAAACAATGGCATTGTTAGTCGAAACAATGGCATTGTTGGTCGAAACAATGGCATTGTTGGTCGAAACAATGGCATTGTTGGTCGAAACAATGGCATTGTTGGTCGAAACAATGGCATTGTTGGTCGAAACAATGGCATTGTTGGTCGAAACAATGACATTGTTGGTCGAAACAATGGCATTGTAGGAGGTTGCATTAGATATAGGACAATACGCTTGGGTTAAGGCTAAAACTCTGAGTAAAAGTCAGTTTTTTTTACGAACCGCAAACGCGAGTGCGTCTCCCCCTGGGAGAAGGACGCCAAGGACGCAAAGAGAAGAAAGAAATGCTTAACCCAAGTGTATTGGGCTATATTTATTTTCCGCTATAAAAAAAGGCAATTTCTTTCTCTTTTAGGGGTGCGAAGCCAGCATCTACAAGTAATTGGTCGAGTTCTCCTTGGGGAATGTGTTTTGCGCCAATTCGCACAATGCGCGATCGCATAGTATTAGATACGCCACTGCGCTGTCTATTGCCTTCTAGCGCCATGACTTTACCATAAAGTTCTAGCTTGGCAGGTGGAATGGGAGAACCATCAAAATCAATTCCCTGTGCGATCGCTTCGTCAATTGCATCAGCCCCTGTGGTGGTTTGATTTCCTGGGTTAGTTTCGGTAGGCATGGTGATTTGCTCTTTTTCGCTATGGGTAGATTTTACCAGCCTTGGTCAAATTCACGTTACTAATCACGAGCTTGTCGCGTCACCAAACCACCAAGAAACGCTCCCAAGATAGTTCCTGTCCATAATCCTGTGGTGCTACCTTGCCAAACTGCTCCTGGTGTCATCCAAGCGTTGCACATCTCCTTCAAACCCCAAGGTTGGTTTTGGCACTTTTGACTATGGAGCATTATGGTGATTTGTCCACTAGTGTAAGCACCAAAAAAACCTGATGACAGCGCTAAAAAAGTGCAAATTAAAATTTTATTTTTTGTCATTTGTCATTTGTCATTTGTCATTAGGGCCAATGGCACTAAGTTAAAGATTTAAGCTTGCATTGGGATGCTCCCCATTCGGACATTGAGCATTGGGAAGAAGCGCAAAGGCAAAGGAGAAATGGAAATGCTTACTGCAACTTCCCCTCTGTTCCTTCATTCCCTACTAACCTGTATTTCTCATCCCGGCTGCAATCCCATTAATAGTTAACAATGCCCCTCGTAGTAACTCGCCTTTGCTGTAACGAGAATGAATTACTCCAGAAGTACCAGTAGTATTTAGAGAGTGCCGTAAACGCTTGAGTAATGAAACTTGGATAAATCCCAAGGGGACAATTGTGCCATTGCGTAACTGTACAGATCGTTGCAATACAGGATCGCCATCTAACAGTCGATTGTGATCGGTGATTTTTAACACTAAATCTCTTGTCAGATAGAATTCGCTGGCAATTTGGTCAAAAACTTTGGCAAAACGAAGTTTATCTTCTGGTTTTGACAATTCCTGAACATAGTGATGTGCCATTTGCATATCTACTTTTGCCAAAGTCATCTCGGCTTTGGAAATCACCATCTTGAAAAAGGGCCACTTAACATAAAAGTAGCGCAGCAGTTTCAAGTGTTCTTCTGGTTCTTCATTCAAAAATTCTTTTACAGCTGTGCCAACGCCATACCAGGAAGGCAGCAAAAAGCGGGTTTGTGTCCAGCTAAATACCCAAGGAATAGCTCGCAGACTGCTTAAATCTTTCTTACCAGATGGACGGCGTGCGGGACGGGAACTAATTTGCAACTGGCTAATTTCTTCAATGGGAGTTACTTCGTGGAAGAAGTCAACAAAATCAGGCTGTTCGTAGATTAGGGCACGATAGTGTTGCCGCGATCGCGCTGCTAATTCTTCCATAATCTCATTCCAGGGTTCAATATCATCAAACCCTGTCCGCAGCAAACTAGCTTGAATTACAGCTGTGGTGATGGTTTCCATGTGGTATAGTGCCAAGTCCAACAAGGAGTATTTGGAAGCCAAAACTTCTCCTTGTTCGGTAATCTTGATTCGGCCATTGATACTATGACCTGGTTGAGCCAAAATCGCCTCGTAAGCGGGGCCCCCACCCCGGCCCACAGAACCGCCGCGTCCGTGAAAAATCCGCAAATTTATATCGTAGTTTTCTGCTATTTGTTGCAGTGATTTTTGGGCTTTATGAATTTCCCAGTTGCTACTTAAAAAACCAGAGTCTTTATTGCTGTCAGAATACCCCAGCATTACTTCTTGCAAGTTGGGGGTGAGGGGGGATGAGGGAGCAGGGGGGGATGAGGGAGCAGGGGGAGCGGGGGGGGATGAATTTTCATCCATAAGAACACTCTCTGCTTTTGTCTGTTCGTAGCCGCCGGCTAATAAAGCGCGATATAACGGGAGTTCAAACAGTTTCCGCATGACGCTTCTGGAGCGCTGTAAGTCTTCTACTGTTTCAAATAGGGGGACTACTTGAATCGTTCCCACAGCAATGGCGGGGTCAAAAAGTCTGGCTTCTTTGGCTAAGAGTAGTACTTCCAGCACGTCGCTGACGTCGCGGCACATACTAATAATGTAAGTTTGGCAGATCTTGAGACCAAACTCTTGTTGGAGCGATCGCACCACGCGAAAGGTTTCAATGACATCGTTGGTTTTTTCGGAAAATGGCAGTTCTGCCGGAATTAATGGCCGACGGGTTTGCAGTTCTCCTGTGAGCCAAGCGACTCTTTGCTCCTCAGAGAGGTCGTTGTAAGGTTGGGGTAATATTTGCAGATATTCTAGTATCTCATTGAGCGCATCGGCGTGGCGGGATGATTCTTGACGGATGTCTAGCTGTGTCAAGTTAAAACCAAAAATTTCTACCTGACAGATGAGATTTTCTAATTCTCGACAGCTTAAACCTGTTTCTGTTAAGTTGCGCTGAATCATCCGCAGTTCTGCGAAAAAATCGGCTCCCGAACGATAGAGGGGGCTATCTTGATTTTTTGGCGTTTCCCGATTGTACAAAGCTAGATTGCGATCGCGAGTATTTTCTAGCCGTTTCAGCACATAAGCCAGTTTCAGCCGATAGGGTTCTTGTCGATAACGTAGCGCCAGTGCATCGTATACTTCGCTCAACTGAGACTGATCCGCTTCTAGAGATTCGAGTAAGTCTGGTAAAACATCACTCCAATGCATCGACACACTCAACAATTCAATCAGATTTTTCACTGACTGAATATATCTTCCCAGTACCATTTTGCGCTGATAGCAAGCTGTTTTCCAGGTAATTTCGGGTGTGACTGATGGGTTCCCATCTCTGTCTGAGCCTACCCAGGAACCGAAAGAGCAAAAGTTTTTACTCGGTGGTTCTAGCCAAGGAAAGGTATTGGATAGGGTGTGTTTGAAACGTTTATATAGTTGGGGAATGCCATCAAATAAAACTTCTTGGAAGTAGTGTAGAGCATAATCTACTTCATCTAGCACCGTGGGTTTGAATTGATGAAGTTCGTCTGTGCGCCACCACAAGCGAATTTCTTCGAGCAATTGTTCACGGACATCTGCTGCTTCCCAAGGATATGCACCTGGTGTAGTCCCGGAATGATTTTCCAAAGCATCCAGTTTTTGCAAAAGTTGTACCACCTGTCGCTGCTTATCTCGGATGGTATGACGCACAATTTCCGTCGGGTGCGCTGTAAAAACTAAGCGCACATCGAGATGTGCAATTAGACGTTGTATTTGCTGAGGTGGTACATTCAGTTTGAATAAATAGGGAAATAAGGCAGCAAAAGTACCTTTTGGCTTGACTTGCGCTTTTTCTAGATAACTCTTTCTCAGCAAGTCTGCTGCTATTCCCTTGCTAACAGGCGCATCATCTTCTCTTTGATTGGAGGAATAGTTGACATTGGATGATGTTTCTGGCTCTGTAGCCGTTTCTACCTCATAGCGACTCAATTGCTGTCGTTGTTCGTATTCCTGCTCTATGATGTTAATCAACTGAAAATACAGGGCGAAAGCCCGAGCGGCGCGAATTGCTTCGTTGATATTTAGTTGTTCAATTAATTTGACGGCTGAGGATGCTTGGTCATTTGTTGCTTGTCCTTCGGGTGAACATAAATCGCGCAACTGTCGCAACAGATCAACCATATTTTGACCGCATTCTTGCCGGAGAACTGACTCCCACAATTCTTCCACTACCTGGAGACGATGGCGTAAAAATAATTCCGACACCGGGTATATATCCGCAGTTTGAGACGAAGAGTATAAAAGGGAACCCATATTCTCTATTTTTGTAAAGCTAATTACTGTTTACGGTTCTAGGTTTTGCACTTAATGCCCACCGGGTTGTTCCTGAGCAAATAATTATTTGGTGTATATCTTCTCATCTTGATTGGTTTCGTGTTCATCTGGGAAGTCGAGAATCGGTAGGCGATCGCCTCGAAATAATTCTTCACTGGCTTCCCCTATCGCTCCTAGCGCTCTTGCTGTAGTTTTTCCGGTAATGAGCAGCAGTAATATAGACGCTGTACCTATTTGTAAAAGGAAAGACTGAGGAACGGTAAATAAATCGACATTGAACGTGGGGCTAGGTGAAGGCTGTTGTTTTACAGGAGGCATTGCTAATTTTTGGTTATGGGAATTAAAGAGTTAGGAGTTAGGAGTTAGGAGTTAGGGGTTCAGGGTTCGGGGTTCGGGGTTCGGGGTTCGGGGTTAGGAGTTAGGAGTTAGGAGTTCGGGGTTCGGGGTTCGGGGTTAAGATGACTCCAAGGATAAAGGGAGGGAGTTTAAATGAGATAAGCTTGTTGTTTGTTTCGCCTGTCAGGGGCGTGTTAGCACACTGGGATGCAAATCAGGTTTTAAAGGACAAGTCATCAACTAATCATATAGAATTATTCTGACTCCGAACTCTTAACTCCAAACCCCAAACTCCAAACTCCAAACTCCAAACTCCAAACTCCAAACCCCTAACTCCAAACTCCTAACTCCTAACTCCTAACTCCTAACTCCTAACTCCTAACTTCAGAATTCTGACTCCTTATTAGTAAAATAAACGCAAAACTCAACATTAGTCGGACTTGCAACCTGTACAAGACTATCTTGTCCGATTTTGTGAGCTACGAAGGTAACAAAATTGTTAAAAAAAACCGTCAGAGTGTGATAAACCTATGGTTTTAGTTTACAAGTGCAGGCACTATCCTCCAAAAATCGCTTCCTGTTAATTTAACTTCAGATGAAAACAGTATTACCAGATCGCCAGCAATCCTTAGTGCAATGGGTAAGCCAAGCAACAGGGATCAACACTTTCGGAGTGAAAGTCCGGTTGCGGGGAAATGACCTTCATATTCTTTGTGAAGGTACAGAATGTCCGCAGCGTTGGCGCACTTTGTCTGACTTGCTGCAAGCACTACAGCAAACAGACTTGGATATCCTGACAAGCAGCGAACAAACATCAATATATCAAGTATTTGTCTATGGCCGAAGAAAAGGGGAACAGCGCCCCAAATGGTGCCATCGGGTTCACTTGAATCAAATAGATCAGCATCTGGAGCAGGTGGAGCAAGCCTTGCTAGCAGACTCGGAAAAATCAAAACAATTGGGTGGGGCGCTAATTGTCTCTAACGAAAGTTTGGCACGCCAAGGGAACCCAGAGGCGATCGCCAGATATCTCAGCGAAACTCTGAGTACGTTAGGTGTATCGGTACAGGCAAAGATTAAGCCATATAAGTCCAAGAATTCTCAACCGGAAGAAAATCGCCTATGGATATTTTGCCAGTCGAGCTATAGCCCTGATGCATCGTTGCTGGCTGAACCAATAGCACAGAAGTTGCGTTATCTCAAGCTTTCCGGCTATCAAGATGCCATAATTGTTTCTCAGGTGAGCGGCGAAACTGCCCCTGATTGGCTGCTGCGGGTAGATTTGACACCACCAGAGGTAATGCTCAAAGAGTGGGCGCGTTGGGGCGATGTCCAAGCGATCGCTCGATTATTAACTGAGGTACTATCAGGGTTAAAAGTTGGTGTCCAAGTTTCTCTGCAAGAATCAACGCTACATATCTTTTGTATCCCAGCTTTTGATCCTATAGGAACTGCGCCCATCCCAGACAAGGTAGTGTGCTTAGAGGCGATTTTACCCCAGCTAGAAGCGATCGCTCCTCAAGGCATTCTCGCCGCCACCGTATACGGACAAAAAGCAGGTGACAAAGAACCCACTTGGATTGATTGGCTGACTTTACCCGCAGCCAAGCATCCCGTCTTTGCCACATCACCGCTAGATTTGGCCAATACTGGCGATGAACCAGCCATCGTATTTTTACTGGAGCGTTTACTCAATCCTGACTTAGATTGGCGACTATTGACAGGTGGAATTCGCGTACTGCTGTTGAACAAAAATGATTTATTGCACATCATGTGTGATGCACCTGTTTGTCCAGCCCGTCAACAAGTAGCAAGTAAAATTACACACTTGCTCCGCCAATTAAAAATTCCCGGCATTATGGGGATACGTGTCTACGGTCGCCGTGCTGGGAATAAAGAACCTTTTTGGCACTATGGCGTTGATCTTGAGCATCGCCAACGTTTAGTCCCAGAAGCAACCCCAGAATTTGCTGCTACTTCTAAATACGTTAACGATCTAGTAACCTCTGAAACTAACGAACCTATTTTGCGCCCCAACTTCACCACACAAGAAGTTCAAAGTTTGGTGACAGAAGTAGCGCGACATTGGATCGTAACGGCGAGTGCAACAGCGAAAAAATTTCTGTTGAAAAGCCAGCTATTTACCGAAAGCCACCAGTCAGCAGAATATAATCCTGATGTTCAAGGACTTAAGGTTGCTCTGGTTTGGGGAACACTAGGATTATTACTAACCCTCCAAAGTGATTGGGTACTGGGTCGAATTATTGCACGCTCTATGCCGAGTTCGCCAAAGGTCGCTAATATCTCGCTCCCATCATCTTCTGAACACAAGGCATCTTTGACATCTGAAAAAAATCAGAGTGAGAAAACGACATTTTTGACCAACACTTCCAAGACCAAATCTCCTCCAAATCAGAGTTCTGTATTTAATGCTTCAGAATTTACCCAAAGTGATGATACTGTGACAAATAATTTGGCAGCCGCACCACTGAAGGAAAAAGCAACCGCTACCGCGATTCTTTTAGCAGCGCGATCGCAGATGCCAAGTTTCAATGTCAGACAGTTAGACGAGCAACTAGCACTGTATAAACAGCGTTTAGCTAGAACAGGTAGACCGCCAGATGTGTTGATTATTGGCTCCTCCCGCGCCCTCAGAGGAGTAGATCCAGCCGCACTTTCTAAAGCTTTAGCGACTCAGGGCTATCCAAATCTTGACGTGTTTAACTTTGGGATCAACGGTGCTACCGCACAAGTTGTAGACTTTGTAATTCGCCACGTACTAGAATCATCAGAACTGCCTAAAATAATTCTCTGGGCAGATGGTGCGCGTGCTTTCAACGGAGGACGCGAGGATATCACCTTTAAATCGATCGCTGCATCAGCCGGTTATAAACAAGCATTCCAAAAAACACCAACAGCTGCAAATAGCAATGATTTACCCGAAAATACAGTAAATTCGGGAAAACAAAAGACAAAGGAAGAAAAACAGGAAATTAGTACCTATGAAGCTGTCAATCAGTCGTTAAATCAGGCTCTAGCATCCGTTTCTGCGAGCTATCAAAACCGTGAACAAATAAAAAGTTTACTGCAAAAACAACTGCCCATACCTGGTCGTAATCAGACAGTTGCATCAGAAAGACAGCTAACAGACGGTACTTCAGATGAGAGTATTTCTCAGCAAGCAGTTGACTTTGATGGCTTTCTAGCTTTATCTATTCGCTTCAATCCCGCTAGATACTATCAAAAACATTCGAGAGTTCCCGGAAATTACGACAACGACTATAAATCTTTTCAAGTCGAAGGAGAGCAAGATGCTGCCTTTCAAGAAGTGCTTGAGTTCGCTCAGTCTCAGAAAATTTCCTTAGTGTTTGTCAATATGCCTCTGACAGAAGATTATTTAGATCCAGTACGTAGACAATATGAGCAAGAATTTCAGCAATATATGTTGCGTTTGGCTACTAATCCTAACTTTATTTATCGTGATTTGAGCCAACAGTGGATAAAAGCCAATGACTACTTTTCTGACCCTAGCCACCTCAACCGCTTCGGTGCATATGAAGTCTCGAAAAAGCTAGCTAATGATCCGATGATTCCTTGGCCAGCCAAGTAGGGAGTGGAGGAAGCAGGGGAGGTACAGGAAAAATAATTATTGATTAATCCTCAATACCCCATGCCCAATAACAAATGACAAATGACAAATGACAAATAACAAATGACAAATGACCAATGACAAATGACAAATGACTAAAAATGAACTTTATATCAATTTTTTATGGGCTGTTCTTATTGAGTGTGTTAGGAATTTACTGGTCTTTAGCACAACATAAATTGCGATTATGGACGCTGCTAATTGCTAGTTTAGTTTTCTACGCATCTCTGCACATCCAGTACATCCCATTACTATTAGCATTGACATTTATTAATTTTCGTGTAGCACTGGAGATGGGAAAAAACACATCACCAGAAAAACATTCTCTTGATTGGCAAATTTCTAATGAAGAGTGGCAATTTACCCAAAGTGACTGGAATTTTCGTCGTTTAAAACTTTTGTGGTTGGGTATAACTCTAAATGTTTTAGTATTATTAGTTTTTAAGTATTTTACCCCTTTCCTCAAGTTTGTTTTTCATGTGCAAACAAACTCATCAGATAGCTCTTTTAAATTGATTGCACCCTTGGGAATCTCATTTTTTACCTTTGAATGCATAGCCTATTTAATAGATGTCTATCGTGGGGCCCCCGCTACGGAGAATTTTCTCAAATTTGCCACCTACAAATTATTCTTCGCTAAACTGATTTCCGGCCCGATTACCCGCTACCACAACTTAGCAAATCAATTCAATACACTAGAATTGCCCAGTAGCGAGAGAGTAGCTGAGGCGCTGTGGTTAATTGCAAGAGGTGCAGTCAAAAAAGGTATTTTTGCAGACCACCTGGGAATTTTCGTAGATTTATGTTTTGGTAATTTACAACGTGCAGGTAGTACCGATCTTTGGATAGCTACATTCGCTTACGGGTTGCAGTTATATCTAGATTTCAACGGTTACGTAGACATCGCCCGTGGTAGTGCTTTGCTTTTCGGTTTGGTTCTACCTGAGAATTTCGACTTTCCGTATTTTAGCACCAATATTGCAGAATTTTGGCGGCGCTGGCACATGACTCTGGGAGATTGGCTGCGTAACTACATATATTTTCCTTTGGGTGGTTCCCGTCGGGGTTTAGTCCGTACCTGCGGTAATTTATTTATTGTGATGCTAATCGCTGGTGTCTGGCATGGTGCCGCTTTGGGTTATGTCGTTTGGGGTATATTCCACGGGTTAGCCTTGGCGGTTCATCGACTTACACATACTATGAGCGATCGCTTTGAAAAATTAAAACAATTCTGGCAAAATCCTCTGGGTATCTTTGTCGCTTGGTTATTGACCCAACTAATGGTTTTTACCTCTTGGATCTGGTTTCGCTTACCTAACCTCCAAGACTCTTCTTTAGTAATTCGGCATCTTTGGGGTTATCCAGCTGATGCCCAGTTTGCTCAAAAGGTCTATGTGGATGCCTTAAATATGAGTCAATACCAACTCACTTGGGTACTTCTAACTTTAGCTGCCCTGATGGTTGTAGTCTATGCCTTCAATCGGATACTAAAGTTAGAGTTTAACTGGCCTCTTAAGCTCGTCTTTGTGCCTCTATGTTTCTACGCTGTTTGGTTATTAGCTCCTGAAGGTAGTTTACCCTACATCTACTTTGATTTTTAACTGAAACATTTAGTTTTAAGTACAGCGACGCAAATAAAGCTAACTGGCTAAGGCTGTCATTTGTCATTTGTCCTTCGTCATTTATAAGGCAATACAGTTGGGTTAAGCATTTCTTCCTTCTCTCTTCTCTTCCTTTGCGGACTTTGCGGCCTTTGCGGTTCGTTAACAAAATTGACTTTAACAAAGAGTTTTAGCCTTAACTGAACTGTATTGATTTATAAGGGTTTAAGGTATATTTCCGTTTCTTAATATAGTTGATTTATTCTTGCCGGCTTACTGATCATCATTGTTTATAGTAGGAAAACTTTACAGTTCGATGAACTTGTTAAAGAATCATGTTAAGGAATATTAAGGCAAAGATCGCGTCTTGGCAAATTCATGTAGACTATATTTCAGCAAGGGAAAACAAATCCGCTTGTTCCATATTTAACAACCCATAGCACTTATAAAACAATGACCACAACCTTACAACGGCGCTCTGGCGCTAGCGTATGGGATCGCTTCTGCGAGTGGATCACTAGCACCGATAACCGTATCTACATCGGTTGGTTCGGCGTATTGATGATCCCTACCCTGCTAGCTGCAACCACCTGCTTCGTAATCGCCTTCATCGCTGCTCCTCCAGTGGACATCGATGGTATCCGCGAACCAGTTGCAGGTTCTTTGATCTACGGAAACAACATCATCTCTGGTGCAGTTGTTCCTTCTTCAAACGCCATTGGTTTGCACTTCTACCCCATTTGGGAAGCTGCTTCCTTAGATGAGTGGCTATACAACGGTGGCCCTTACCAGTTGGTAGTTTTCCACTTCTTAATCGGCTGTGCAGCCTACCTCGGTCGTCAGTGGGAACTTTCCTTCCGCTTGGGTATGCGTCCTTGGATCTGCGTAGCTTATAGCGCACCTTTAGCTTCCGCTACCGCAGTATTCTTGATCTACCCCATCGGTCAAGGTTCTTTCTCTGATGGTATGCCTTTGGGTATCTCTGGAACCTTCAACTTCATGATTGTGTTCCAAGCAGAACATAACATCTTGATGCACCCCTTCCATATGTTAGGTGTGGCTGGTGTATTCGGCGGTTCATTGTTCTCTGCAATGCACGGTTCTCTAGTAACTTCTTCCCTGGTGCGTGAAACCACCGAAACCGAATCACTAAACTACGGTTACAAGTTCGGTCAAGAAGAAGAAACCTACAACATCGTTGCAGCCCACGGCTACTTCGGTCGTCTGATCTTCCAATACGCTTCATTCAACAACAGCCGTTCACTGCACTTCTTCCTCGCAGCTTGGCCTGTCGTCGGTATCTGGTTCACCGCTTTGGGTATCAGCACGATGGCATTCAACTTGAACGGTTTCAACTTCAACCAATCCATCATTGATTCCCAAGGTCGTGTAATCAGCACTTGGGCAGATGTAATCAACCGCGCTAACCTGGGTATGGAAGTAATGCACGAGCGTAACGCTCACAACTTCCCCCTAGACTTAGCTGCTGGTGAAGTTGCTCCTGTAGCAATGACTGCTCCTGCTATCAACGGTTAATACTTTAGTATTAGCCTAAATAAAAAGCGCCCTCCAAAAATGGGGGCGTTTTTTAATTGTAATTATTTTACAGCTATTTTCAGGTAAATAGACCACGCGGTAGGGATGTCTAAACTTAATAATAGACATCTGGTGAAAATGGATGTAGAGACGTAGCACTGCTACGTCTCTACAAGGGTTTCAGCCAACGCATAATTAATTTCTGGAAATGTCTAATGAATTCCACACCTTCTGTCCCCCAAGTCGCGAAGAATGGCGGAGATGGTTAGAGAAAAACCATCGCACCTGTTTTGGTGTATGGCTTATTTACTACAAAGTAAAAAGTGGTAAACCAAGTGTTCGATATAGCGAAGCAGTCAAAGAAGCCTTATGCTTTGGTTGGATTGACAGTAAAGTCAAATCCTTAGACGAAGAACGTTATATGCAAATATTTACACCTCGAAAACCGAAAAGCGTGTGGTCAAAATTAAATAAACAATATATTGAAGAACTTATAGAACAAGGTTTAATGACTACAGTCGGGCTGGAAAAAATTGAAGCCGCAAAACAAAATGGTTCGTGGAACTCTTTAGATGCAATTGAAGCATTAATTATTCCCTTAGATTTCAAGCAAGCGTTAGAAGCAAACACAATTGCCAAAGAGTATTTTGAAGCATTTAATAACTCAGCCAAAAAGAATATCCTGTTTTGGATTGATAGTGCAAAACGTCCAGAGACAAGGTTGAAGAGAATTGAACAAACCGTCAACTCAGTAGCAGTGAACAAAAACCCATTAGTAGGATAACAAAGCCGACATCACTCTTTGACAAGGTGTTTTATGACGCGATCGCTCTTGGAACTTTAGCGCAAGTAAAGCAGCAACAGTGGAACAATTAGTGCAAACCAGCTTCATTAACAATTGGGAAACTCAAGTTACTGCTGAACATTTGCAAGGGATAGATGAAAGTATAATCCCCAATGGGAGCAACGCGATTTTATGAGGTTGATATTCTCATGAAGATTAGTTACAAATTATTCCTGCTTGCTTTAACTATTCCATTATTTCTGGGAATTTTAAATTTTCAAGCACAAGCTCAAGTTACTAAAGAATTGGGTGTAGCTGGTGATATTCCCGTTCCCGGCAATTATGATCTTGATGGTAGAATTGACGTTGCAGTCTGGCGACCAAGTAATGCTACTTGGTATGTAATTAACAGTTCTACAGATGAAACAGTTACTAGACAATGGGGTGTAAATGGCGATATTCCCGTTCCCGGCGATTATGATGGTGATAGGATAACTGATTTTGCAGTGTGGCGACCCAGTAATAGTATTTGGTATGTAATTAATAGTTCCACAGGTCAAGTAGTTACTAAAGAGTTGGGCGTAGCTGGCGATATTCCTGTTCCCGGCAGTTACGATAATGATGGTAAAACTGATTTTGCAGTCTGGCGACCAAGTAATGGTACTTGGTATGTAACTAACAGTTCTACAGATGAAACAGTTACTAGACAATGGGGTGTAAATGGCGATATTCCCGTTGTCGGCGATTATGATAATGATAGTAGAACTGATTTTGCAGTCTGGCGGCCGAGTAATGGTACTTGGTATGTAATTAACAGTTATACGGGTCAAGTAGTTATTAGACAATTGGGCGAAAATGGTGATATTCCTACCACTGGCAAATACGATGATGATCGTAGAGATGATTTTACAGTGTGGCGACCGAGTAACGGTACTTGGTATGTAATTAACAGTTCTACAGGTAAATTAGTTACTAGACAATTGGGCGAAAAGGGTGATATTCCTGTCCCTGGCATTTATAATTTCTCTATTAAGAGTGACTTCGCAGTATGGCGACCGAGTAATGGCACTTGGTATATTCTGAGGAATTAGCATCATTACATGAACTGCTTTGTCCAACTCATTTCTCTATGGAAGCAACGCCATAACAGTGAGGTGCTAAAAATTAGGGGTATCAATCCAGGGCTATTTCATTCTCATCTAGCCCGCCTCAGAATGAATTCTGAGTCTAATAGCGAAAGTAGTCTAAACAATACGGTTCGGTTAAGACTAAAAATAAAAATGTGTAGGTTGGGTTTAGCGTAAGCGAAACCCAAGAAAGAGAAAGAAAATGTTGGGTTTCGTTCCTCAACCCAACCTACGAATATTGTTAACCTTTATGATGCCTAGTTTTTTGGTTTCCTGATAATTTACGCGAACCATCTTTTTTGTCCAAAGTCCAATAACGGAAAATAGCTGTAAAATCATGCCAAATGATCTGAAAGTTTCCAACTCAGGGATGATGAGTAATTAGCAATTAAATTGACAAAATTACACTATGAAGAGTGGTATTTAAGCGATAGACAGCGCTTGCAAAGGATAAAGGGCATGATTAAATCTTGGATGGTGATTGGGGGTGTGGCTTTTTTAGTTGCCTTGGCAGCTAACTTGATTACGCCTAGCGATCGCCAGTGGTTCAAGCGCTTACAACGACCGAGATGGCTAACCTTTGAAGGGGCAATTCCAATTATTTGGACTGTAATATTTATTTGTGGTGCTTGGTCGGCTTATATTGTCTGGGAAAAAGACCCAGGAAGCACCTTAACTTGGTTAATCATGGGTTTATACTTGCTTTTAGAAATTATTACTATTGCCTATACGCCTGTAATGTTTAGGTTTCGCAGTCTAAAAGTAGGCACAATTCTGGGTGGCACAGGTTTTATCATTAGTGCTTTATTGATACTTGCAGTCTTAGGTTTTTCTCGTTGGGCAGCACTGTTACTAGTTCCTTATTTACTTTGGAGTCCCATTGGTACTTATACCACTTGGCAGATGATCAGTCTCAATCCTCAAGATGCCTAAGATTCGCACCAAGGAATGATTCAACCTATGCCCTAAATTGTCAAACTTGCAGTGTATGACTTGACAAAATACACAAAGCTTGAGTGCATTATGATTCCATCTTGGATAATAATTGGGGCTGTAACTTTCTTCATCGCCCTTGGTAGTTTCTTGATCACGCCGCGTGATGTTAAATGGTTCGCACAGTTAAGTCGCCCTCGCTGGCTAGTTTTTGAGGCGCTAATTCCGTTGATCTGGACTGTGATTTTTATTTGCGGTGCAGCTTCAGCTAATATTGTCTGGGAAAAAAATCCAGGAAACATAATTACTTGGCTGCTAATGGCTTTATACCTCTTGGTAGAAATTATCACCGTCGCCTACATACCTCTAATGCTGAGGTTTCGCAGTCTCAAAGTCGGGGAAATTCTGGGAGTAATCGGTTTGATTTTAGGCGTTGTCGTCGCAGTCTGCGTTTTGCCGATTTCTCTAATGGCGGCGCTATTGCTTCTTCCTTATTTGGTTTGGACTCCCATTGGTACTTACACCACTGACGAGTTAAAAGAATTGAATCCTCAAGATGCCTAGTAAGAACCCTACCCCGCCAAAGCTACGCTTTGCTTGCCCTCCCCCTTGGTAAGGGGAGGGTTAGGGTGGAATAAAAAAATATTTGATACATGAATAATAAAATAACTTTAGGACTTACGTAAAGGGAACGGAAAACGAACCACAGAGGACGCAGAGGTCACGGAGGAATGAGAGTTTGAGAGGGTTTTTGCGTAAGTCCTAAAGTTTTCAAACACCCTCTTAGATTGTTCAATCCAAAATCTAAAATCTAAAATTCTTCTCTCTGCTAAACGAGACGCCCATAACGTGCTGTTACCGGATTGGCTGGATTAGATTGATTATTCAACCAAGCCCACATTTGATCGCCAATAGAAAAATGCCACCACTCTCTAGGATTGCGTTGAAAGCCAGCTTGTAACATTACATCTCGCAATAGCTGACGGTGAGTGTGATATTTTTGCCCTTGTTGGTGGTCAAAATTGGCATAATAATCTGGGTGCGATCGCCCTGACATTTCATCAATTGGCGAACCCATGTTTATTATTTGCCCTGCATCATCTACTAGTGTTACATCCACCGCGGCACCTGTACTGTGAGGTGGGGGAGTTTTTTCATCCCAACTCGGTACAGCCCAAATTTCATAAACCGCTTCCCAAATCTCTTGGCGTTGGTTTGGTGATAACTCTACCTCAGCCAATCCCCTATCTTGCACTGCTTGGGCGAAGCTGTAATCTACCATAAACTGCTGAACTGCGATCGGGCGATAAGCATCAAAGATTTGGATCCGCCAGTTGGGATGCAGAACATCAAGATAATTTTGGGCTTGGATCAAATTTTCGATAACGCTTTCACGAAGATAATAGGGGGATTTTTCACCATAAGTAGCACCTAATTTTTCATAAGGATGGGGAGATTCCACCGCAAATAATTCTAAAGGAATCTCTATTAGCGGTTCACCACAGTCGAAAATTGGGATTTGATGATCAGGTCTCATGTGAATAATTCGTAATACTTCGGCTACGCTCAGTACAAGTTCGTAATTATGACTCTCTGCTGTGCATGAGAAATAATTTATCAGCGATCGCACCTCAATTGAGATACAGACCCGAAAGTAAAAACTTAAGCAATTGCCAAATCATAATGTAAAACTAAAATTTCGTCTGATCTCAAAGTCGCCATTGCATATTCACAGCCTTGGGTATCAGCAAACTCGACTAAATAATGATATTCTTCTTGCTCATACACTTCTACAATTGTTCCAACTTGCCCACTGGGTAAGCTTTTGATAGAAATATAATCTTCTTCTATTAGTTGTAATCTCTCAATGGGAATCGGTCTAAGTGTAGCAATAGTATCCAAAAGTTTAACCACGGATTTAACTGATTTTTGGATTTCACGGATTGAACTAGTTCCGTGGGTTTAAGTCCCCCGGTTCTAAAATCGGTAAGTTTTGGGTCGGGGTCTGTCTTACAAAGTTCTGATCGCCGGAAACCGGCGATCAGAACTTTGCGGTAAATCCCCGTCACAAAACTTAATTACGAATTACGAATTACGAATTATTTTAATGCTCAATCAAAACCAAACACCCTTATTAGATGCCTTAAAAGCCAATGCAGCAAGACCCCATGCGCCTTTTTACACCCCAGGACATAAACAAGGTAAAGGAGTTTCTCAACTCTTGGCTGATTTCCTTGGTAAAGCTGTCTTTCGCGCTGATTTAACCGAGTTAGCAGATTTAGATCATCTTTTTGCAGCCCAAGGCGTTATTCAAGAAGCACAACAACTGGCATCTGAGGCATTTGGTGCTTTACAAACATGGTTTCTTGTCAACGGTTCTACCTGTGGTGTTGAAGCAGCAATTCTTGCTACCTGTGGCACAGGCGACAAAATCATTCTGCCTCGCAATGTACATTCTTCGGCGATCGCTGGTTTAATTCTCTCCGGTGCTATACCAATTTTTCTCAATCCTGAATACGACCCAGTTTTAGATATTGCCCACAGCATCACGCCCAATGCTGTAAAATCTGCACTCCAACAACATCCAGACGCTAAAGCAGTGTTGATAGTTTACCCAACATATTACGGCGTTTGTGGCGATTTGAGTGCGATCGCCAACATTACCCATCAATATAATATTCCTCTACTTGTAGATGAAGCACACGGCGCACATTTTGCCTTTCATCCCGAATTACCCACTTCAGCTTTAGCCGCAGGTGCCGATTTAACTGTACAATCCATCCACAAAGTACTCGGTGCAATGACCCAAGCATCAATGCTGCACATCCAAGGTAATCGGATAGATGGCGATCGCATCAATAAAGCTTTGCAGCTTGTCCAGTCTACTAGTCCTAGTTATCTACTTTTAGCTTCTCTAGATGCAGCGCGTCAGCAAATGGCACTCGACGGAAAAATGCTGATGTCTCGCACCTTGCAACTTGCCAATGAAGCTAGAACAAAAATCAGTCAAATTCCTGGATTATCAGTCTTGAGCAAGCCTTCACAAGGGGAGTTGGGGGGATCTCCCGGTTTTATGGCGTTAGATAAAACCCGATTAACAGTCACTGTTTCCGGTTTAGGTTTAACCGGATTTGCGGCAGAGGAAATTCTCGATGAAAAATTTGCTGTCACTGCCGAATTCGCCTCACTGCAACATCTCACGTTTATTATTAGTTTGGGCAACACCTCAGCCGATATTGAGCAATTAGTCCAAGGTTTTACCACCCTCAGCAAAGAATATCGTCGAACCAACTTGACTTTCAACAGGCAGATTTGGGAGAATCTAATGAGTAAAGTGAGCCATACTTTACATTTTTCTCCCCGTGAAGCTTTTTTTGCTGTCAGTGAAACATTACCCTTAGCAGAAACAAGCGATCGCATTTGTGCCGAAATCATCTGTCCCTATCCCCCAGGAATTCCTGTATTAATGCCGGGAGAAGTGATCACCGAAGCCGTTCTTGACTATCTGCAACAAATTCAGGCGATGGGAGGATTTATTAGCGGTTGCAATGATACAAGCTGCAAAACTTTGAAAGTGCTGAAAATTTAATTTTTATCCTCCCAAGACTCTCCACCTTCTACAATAAAGATAGACTTTATTGAGATTTGTATAGTTGGGGAAAAGCTGTCATGGCTCCCGCCGTTTTCATTCAAAATTTGCAAAAGCGCTACGGCACAGTGGTCGCCGTCCAGGATGTTTCCTTTCAGGTAGAATCAGGAGAAATCTTTGGTTTATTGGGCCCCAACGGTGCCGGGAAAACTACTACCTTGCGTGCCTTATGTACGCTGACCACACCCGATGCTGGCAAAATCGAAGTATCTGGCATCTCTGTGTTAGATAATCCGAGAGTGGCAAGACAACGACTAGGCTATGTTGCTCAGGAAGTTGCCATCGATAAAGTGCTAACTGGAAAAGAACTGCTGCAATTGCAAGCAGCACTTTATCACCTCCCAGGCGCAGTAGCCAAACAGCGCATTCAGACGGTATTAGATTTACTCGGTTTGCAAGAATACGCGAACAAAAAAACAGGAACCTATTCCGGCGGTTTACGCAAGCGCCTAGACTTGGCTGCTGGGTTACTCCATGCACCAGATGTTTTGGTATTAGATGAGCCAACTGTAGGGCTTGACATAGAGACGCGTTTTGTGGTATGGGATTTTCTGAGAAAATTACGCGCCTCTGGGACGACAGTAGTAATTACCAGCCATTACTTAGAAGAAATTGACGCTCTAGCCGATCGCGTGGCAATTATAGATCGGGGCGTTGTGATTGCTGGTGGGACACCTTCACAATTAAAAGATCAAGTAGGGGGCGATCGCATCACCTTGCGAATCCGCGAATTTTCCCCCATTGAAGAAGCAGAAATTGCTAAAAACCTCTTGCAACCTTTGTCATTTGTCCAAGAAGTGATCATCAACGGCGCTCAAGGCAATTCCCTCAACTTGGTAGTGACACCTCAGAATGATGTTCTTATCAACATACAGCAAGCCCTGAATACTGCTGGCTTGCCCATATTTGGCATTGCCCAATCTCGCCCCAGCCTCGATGACGTTTACCTCGCCGCTACAGGACGCACACTGATGGATGCAGAACTAGCAGCAGTTGCTACTCGCGATCCGAAAGCTGAGAAAAAGCAGAATATGAGATAGGAAATGGGGGATGAGGGGGATGAGGGAGATGAGGGGGATGAGGGGGATGAGGGGGATGAGGGGGATGAGGGGGATGAGGGGGATGAGGGGGATGAGGGGGATGAGGGAGATGAGGGAGATAAACAAAACTCCTAACTCCTAACTCCTAACTCCTAACTCCTAACTCCTAACTCCTAACTCCTAACTTTTAATGCCCAATCTAAAATTCAAAATCCAAAATCCAAAATTGCTATGAGTGTTACTCCTAAATCTGATATAAATTGGCAGCCACAAGCATCGGCGCAAGTTGATGCTAATGCTGCTTTTAACTTTTTCGGTGAATTGGTGCAAGAGACGTTGGCTTTAACTCGTCGCTTGTTTATTCAGTTGCAACGCCGTCCCTCATCTTTGCTGGCCGGAATTATTCAGCCAGTAATGTGGTTGATACTGTTTGGTGCTTTGTTCCAAAATGCACCTAAGGGTATTTTTGGCAACACAACAAATTACGGTCAATTTTTGGCTGCCGGCATAATTGTGTTTACAGCCTTTGCTGGGGCGCTAAATGCTGGTTTACCCGTAATGTTTGACCGCGAGTTCGGCTTTTTGAATCGTTTACTTGTAGCACCGTTAGCATCGCGGTTTTCCATTGTCTTTGCCTCAGCAATCTTCATCATCAGCCAAAGTTTGCTACAAGCAGCAGTAATTGTGGCGGTGGCAGCATTCTTGGGGGCTGGACTACCCGATGCAACGGGTTTAAGTGCGATCGCTCTCATTGTCTTGCTTTTAGCTTTGGGTGTAACAGCTATCTCCCTCGGTTTAGCTTTTGCCCTACCTGGTCACATTGAATTGATTGCAGTGATTTTCGTCACCAACCTGCCATTATTGTTTGCTAGTACTGCTTTGGCTCCTTTATCCTTCATGCCTCAGTGGTTGCAGGTTATCGCTACCCTAAATCCCCTCAGCTATGCGATCGAACCAATTCGCTATCTCTATCTCCACAGTAATTGGGGATTAGGTAGTGTAGTAATGCAAGCTCCTTGGGGCGATGTTACCTTTGGGGGAGCCTTGCTGGTATTATTTGGCTTTGCCCTTGTCGCCTTAGTTAGTATTCAACCCCAACTGCGGCGGACTCTTGCTTAAGGAGATAAAATAGAGCAATTTTAGGGTCAAAATCCGATGAAAAAACTATTTTTACAAATTCCTAGACTCTTTGTGGCTACCGTGACCGGAATTAGCTTTGCTTCCTTGCTCATGGCTCAACCAAGTTCGGCTCAAGTCAGCCCAACTGATGCTTTTCCCAGTAATAATACAACAGACGAAAATACCGATCCGTTCTCCCGCACGAACTCAGATAACTTCAATATGTTTGACCTGATTCATCGGGCGAATTTCGGAAATCTCAACTGGAATTCTGACCAACAGAACGAACAACTAGACTCAGCCGCAGCAGCCTTTAAAGCAAGGCAACAAAAACTAATTCAAGGTCAACAACAGCAAGCAACTCCCAGTTCACCATCAGTTACACAGCCATCAGTTACGCTGCCATTGGTTACACCGTCATCAGGTAACTGAATTCCAAAAAATAACCCCAAGCCTCTAAGCTTGGGGCTGAAACCATTTCAAAAATCCTTAGTTATCAGGTAAAAAACTACAGCCCAAGTGCAGCTAAAACATCACTAGCATGGGTGGTAGTATTTACACTAGCGTCAACATGGACAATTTTGCCACTGGGGTCAATTACGTAGGTGACACGCTTGGCATAACCACCGCCATCTACATCGAAAGCTGTAATGAGTGATTTGTCAGTGTCAGCCAGTAGGGGAAAATTCAAATTATATTTTTGGGTGAATGCCTGATGGGATACTTCATCATCTGCACTCACTCCCAGCACTACAACATCTTTACCTTGATATTGAGGCTGGGCATCGCGAAAACTACAGGCTTGTTTGGTGCAGCCCGGTGTGTCATCTTTGGGGTAAAAATACAAAACCACTGTCTTCCCGGCAAAATCAGATAACGAAACTGTGTTGCCGTTTGTATCTTTGGCGGTAAATGCAGGTGCATCCGTACCAACTGCTAGAGGCATAATTAACCTTTCCTGTTTCTGATTAGTTGATGCAATTGAAATTTTACATTAATTTATAATGTTTAAATATAATTATTAAAAAATATAGGACTAGTCCTATATATACTTCAGGTAACTAATTTTGGTTAAATAAGCTATCTGGATACAAAAAAATATATTCTTAAATTAATCTTTATTAAAAGAAAAATTTATCCCCACATACAATGCCTGCCGTTGATTCCCAAAACCCAAATATTTTTGTCTATCCTCAAAGCACACTACAAAGAGCCGAGCGATCGCTAGTGTGTTCACCCTTCAATTTATGTTTATTTGAAGTCATGGGACACCAGAGTGTGTCATTGAGTGCGATCGCCTTAGAAAATGGACTCAAGCACGGCTATACTAAACGCCCTTTATCAGAATTAGCCTGTGATAACGCCTTGGGCTGGCTGATTCAAGTGGGTGTATTGCGGCGGGAAGTCGATGGACAGGGGATTACAGATAGTTTTCGTCTCACTCCCTTGGGACGGCAGTTGGTGGAACAATACCAGGGAAAAAATTGGCGGACTCCTTCATGGCGCGATCGGTTATCGGATGCTGTGATCCGTTGGTTGCGGATACCTTTTTAGAATAAAAAATCAAATAGTTAGGATTAGGGAATCAAAGGGAACAATATCTACGGAAACATCACATCTATTCATGAAATCTTTACCTTGACACTCTCCGACCACTAGGATGGGGAGATTCTTACTCCCTTCCCCCTACAAGATTACCTATTGATTTTTCTCTCTCTTCCTTGGTGTCCTTGGCGTCCTTCTCCCTTGGCGCTAGCCTCTCCCTTTGGGAGAAGCTAGCGCCAAGGGCGAACATCACGCAGCCTGAAGTACTTTGGACGCAACTACGTTGCTGTTACTCAAGGGTTTTAGGCATATTTCCTATAATTATCTAATTGGAATTTGTGATGCTAGGCATTGAGCATTTAGTATGGGGCATGGGGCACTTGTACTGCCCTTAAGAGCGGGACGCACTTTAACTGATGGATGGATTGTCATATGACTATTCACTCCTAAAAATTCACCCTGTATCTTGAAAAACTAACTAATAAAGACTATGAAATCAATTATGGTAGTGGGGACAACATCCCATGCAGGGAAATCACTATTAACTACAGCTATTTGTCGTATTCTGTCTCGACGTGGCTGGCGAGTAGCTCCCTTTAAAGGTCAAAATATGGCTTTAAATGCTTATGTCACTGCCAATGGTGGAGAAATTGGCTATGCCCAAGCAGTGCAAGCTTGGGCTGCGGGAGTCGTGCCTTGGGTAGAAATGAACCCAATTTTACTTAAACCCCAAGGAGATATGACCTCCCAAGTAATTATCAAAGGCCGGTCTGTGGGCAAAGTGAGTGCCTCAGATTACTACGAGCAATATTTTGAACTGGGATGGCGGGCAATTGAAGAATCGCTACAGCATTTAGGAACAGAATTTGACATGGTGGTTTGTGAAGGTGCCGGTAGTCCAGCAGAGATTAACCTCAAGCACCGCGACTTAACTAATATGCGAGTGGCAAAACATTTGAATGCGCCAACCATTTTAGTGGTAGATATTGACCGGGGTGGTGCTTTTGCCCATGTCGTTGGCACTTTAGAGTTATTAGAGCCAGATGAACGCGCCTTAATTAAGGGTGTAGTAATTAATAAATTTCGAGGTCAGCGATCGCTCCTAGATCCGGGAATCAAATGGTTAGAAGAACGCACGGGTATCCCCGTTATCGGTGTCATACCCTACTTACAACAAGTCTTTCCAGCAGAAGACTCCCTTGATCTGCTAGAACGTCAATCGTCGTCAAATAAAGCCCAGACTGACCTCAACATTGCCGTCATCCGCTTACCAAGAATTGCCAACTTCACCGACTTTGACCCACTGGAATCAGAAAGTACAGTTTCCGTGAAATATCTCAGTCCTAAGCAAGATTTAGGACATCCTGATGCCGTAATTCTCCCAGGTACGAAGACCACAATTGCTGATTTGCTACTGCTGCAAAAAAGCGGTATGGCAGAAGCTATCCAAAACTATGCTGCTTCTGGCGGAACAGTTTTAGGGATCTGCGGTGGCTATCAAATGCTCGGTCAAATCATCGCCGATCCAGAAGGTATAGAGGGACAAGCTGGCAGGTATCAGGGGTTAAATCTTTTACCAATCAGAACTGTAATTACAGGACAAAAAATTGCTCGCCAGCGCCAAGTTAGCTCAAATTATCCCCAACAGGGCTTGCCAGTTAATGGCTTTGAAATCCACCAAGGGCGATCGCGCATTGAACAGCAAGGAGTAGATCCCCAATCCTACCATGCCCTATTTGATGATATTAATTTAGGATTAGTAGATAGTTGTCAATCAGTGTGGGGAAGTTACCTCCACGGGCTTTTTGACAATGGCCCGTGGCGACGGGCTTGGTTAAATCGCCTCCGTCAACAGCGTGGTTTAAAATCCTTGCCCACAGGTGTTGCTAACTACCGGGAACAGCGAGAGCAAATTTTAGACTCCCTAGCCACAGAAGTTGAAAGCCATTTAGACTTAACTCCATTTTTGTCTTAAACTAAAGTGCATAAAAATCTCAGATTTTTTCGATCAGAGTGTCATTAGTCGCTAATGACTAATGACCAATGACCAATGACCAATGACCAATGACTAATGACTAATGATTGTTCGTGTCCGCTTTTTACCAGATGATGTCACAGTAGATGCCGAAGTGGGAGAAGCCCTATTAGATGTAGCAGACCGGGCTGGGGTCTTTATTCCCACCGGTTGTCTCATGGGGTCTTGTCACGCTTGCACTGTCGAATTAGAGGATGGAGAGATCATCCGTGCTTGTATCACAGCAGTACCACCACGCGAGGAATTGACGATTAATTTGTTTAGTGACCCAACTTGGTAATGTCAGTAGATCACAAACTTTCAGGAATTGACGTAATAATAAGGGTTTCAGCCCTCGCAAAGCAGGAGACAAACAGCTTTAGTTTAAGAGCGATCGCTTTGAGGCAATCATCCTTAAAGGAGAATAACATGGCACGGCCACCTATCCATCCTGGAAAAATTCTTGCTGATGAGCTTCATGAATTGCAGATGAGCGCAAGTGAGTTAGCACGTATCCTTCATGTCCCAACAAATCGTATTACTGAAATAATTAATGGTGAACGGGCAATTACTGCTGACACGGCATTACGGTTAGGGCAATGGTTTGGTACTGGTGCGCAGTTGTGGATGAATTTACAAAAAAATTATGAGCTTAGACTAGCTGAAGAAAAAACGGGTGAAGAAATTCAGGCAACTATTTCTCCTCGGATATTACCTGAGTACAAACAAGTCAATGCATAAACAAAAATCTAATCAATGATTAAAATAATTCGTACCTCGACTCCCTTAAGAGCGGGACGCACTATAGTGGAAAAATCACGATTTCAGGCAAAGACGGAGCAGATGCTAAACGCTACCAAGAGAAGGAAGTGAAACAGGCAATTGAGGAAGTAGAAGAAAAAGAAAAAGATGAGTAAGCTTAAATACCAAATGATTATTCAATGGTCTGATGAAGATGATTGCTTCTTAGTCGGGTTCCCTGATTTTCCAGGACAATGCTGGCGGACTCATGGGGATACTTACGAGTTGGCTGTGGCAAATGGAATTGAAGCATTAGAGTCTCTAATTATTGCTTACCAAGCTGTAGGTGATCCACTTCCAGAACCGACAGTAAGTAGAGTGCGTTAACGCGATTGAGTAGGTGGTAACTAATGCTGAACAATTTATGCGATCGCAGTTTTTTGGTTTAAATTCCCATCAGGCAGCAAGAAACTTTTACACATTATTTCCTAATGCCTGTTTTTACTATCTATATCAATTAGCTTTAACATTCAGTGCGTATTCTTTAAATCTTTCCAAATCAGCTTGAATTGTGGACTCAACTATCCGCCCCAAAAATAAGTTATCCATAATTTTGCCAATAAGACCGGGGATAGCGTACGAAATAGTCATTTTAACGATACTACTATTGTGGCGATCGTAAAAGCGAATCGCCCCCTGATTCGGCAACCCATCAACCGATTCCCATTGGATAATTTGGTTAGGAATAACTTTGAGAATTCGGGATTGCCAATTAAATTCCAGACCGCCAGTCTTTAATTTCCACAGAGATATATCTGGATTATCTGGCGGAATTTTCACCGAATCAATCCACTTCATCCACCGGGGCATTTGCTCCAAATCAGACCAAAGGCTCCATACTAAATCTATGGGAACTTCTACTTCTACCTGCACAGTATGCTCTAACCAATCTGACATTCTCTCTTGTTCCTTTACGCCCTTTGCGCCCTTTGCGGTAGCCTGCGGCAAGCCGAAGCGTCTACGTCAATTCTTCAAACTCTCCAAAATCACTTTAGCCGCACGCCGCCCAGAAATAGTAGCACCTTCCATGCTGTCGATGTAATCTTGCTGAGTATAACTCCCTGCAAGGAAGAAATTATCTACAGGTGTTTTTTGGTTGGGACGGTACACATCCATCCCTGGCGCTTCACGGTAGAGAGACTGAGCAAGTTTTACCACACTGTACCAAGTCATATTTAGCTGCCGCGACGAGGGAAACAGTTCATGGACTTGCTTGAGGACATGGTGGGCGATCGCTTCATTACTTTGTCCAATAAACGGATCTCCTGGTGTCAGCACTAGCTGTAACAAAGACCCCTGTCCTGGGCGATAATAATCAGCAGGGCTAGTCAACGCCAAATCAGCAAAACAAGAAAAGTCAGCATCGGCAGTGTAAAGTAAATTATCAATTCCAGCCGCCTGATTTAGCTGTTTACGTTGCTCTCCATCCTTCAGTTCTGTGACCCAACCATCAAAGCGTAACTGCACTGTAGCCACTGGCACTGCATCCAATTTGTAAATATTGTCAAATTCTGACCACTTACGCCACTCCTGGGGTAGGATGCGTTGAATTCCTGGAACATCACAGGCAAAAACGTAAGCATCAGCAGTGATGGTTTCTACGGTATCACCTTGGGCAACTACTATACCAATGACGCGGGTTTGTTCGTCTGACTCAGTAAACTGAATTTCCCGAACTTGGCGACGCGTATAAACTTTAGTGCCTCTAACTTCCAGATATTCCAGAATCGGCTTGTGTAAATACTCAGATGGAGAACCTTCCAGCATTCGCAGAACTGAAGCTTCAGTTCTGACAGCAAATAGCTGGAATATCGTTAACATACAACGGGCAGACATATTTTCGCAATCAATAAATCCCAATGCGTAGGCAATGGGGTTCCATAAGCGCTTGATGCTGCCATTACTCCCACCGTGACTACGGAACCAATCGGCGAAGCTAACTTTGTCTAAATTGCGGATGGTTTTCATCGCCCCATTAAAGTCTACCAATCCGCGAACTATGGGACTAGTCCCCAAAGCGATCGCATTTTGCAATTTATCCTGCAATGATAGTTGGGAAGTGGTGAAAAATGCCTTTAACCCATTGAAAGGCGCACCTGTAAAAAAGCGAAAATCTAAAGCACCAGTCCGGCCCCCTTTATTAATAAAAGTGTGGGTATGTTCCTTGAGGCGTAAGTTTTCTAACACCCCCACTTTCTTCATCAAGTCAAATAGTTCGTAGTAGCACCCGAAAAATACATGCAACCCCATTTCTAGATGGTTGCCATCTCCATCAACCCAACTCCCAACTTTACCACCTACAAACGGACGAGACTCAAAAATCTCTACTTCACAACCAGCATCAGCTAGATCTACTGCGGTTGCTAGCCCAGCCAGTCCCGCACCTACGATTGCAACGCGCATTCCGTCGTTCCTTTTCAGTTTCTTTACAGATTGTAACTGGGTTGGTGTCGGAATTTGCTACTTAATATCAACTCCGTCAGCATATTAAGGTATCGCAATGTCGGGACTAAAACCTCTTGGATCACTTCTTTTAGTCCCGGTTAATGACCAGACGCGAGAAAAACGCGTCTGTATCAGCTAGACAAACTCTTGTGCAAAGCGGCGGACTCAAAAAAGTATCATAACTATTTTTTGGTGGCAAAGCAGTTATATCGAATAAGTAGTGAAAGTAACTTATTACTTGTTTACATCTTTGCCGTCGTCGGAGACAGGTAAACTTCTAATTAGTTCACGAATCACATCTGTTGCCGGTCTACCTGTTTGTTGGCAATATTTTTCTAGTTTTTCCGCTTCTTGTGTTGCGAGATTAACTGTTATACGTTTAACGGCCCATTTTTTATTTGTCATTATGATGCTATCTGCTGTATATCTAGATCGTCGAAAGGGTCTAAGTAAAGAGTAAACCGATAAGGTTATCAGAATTTGTCTCCGGAAACAAGTAATACCATTAATATTAAAAATGTTCGTTTTGTCAAAGGATTCATCATTTTCTAAAGGAAATAAAAAACTACACTTTATTTGTTACTATTCTGAGAATAGAAACAGCGCATAGCTGCTTTTGAAGATAATAACCCTACTAACAGCATGAGTAAAGCCTGAGAATGAAGTTTTATAAATTAATTCGAGGCAGCTATTTTTGACTCAATCAAGATTTTCAAATTTATTCTCTATCGAAAGCATTTGACCTTCTCTCTTAAGGAAGTTCGTCAAACCCGTTTGGAGAGAACATCTTGTACAACATCATCAAATAAAGCTTCACAATCATTATCATGCTGAAATGCTGTCTTATAGGGGGGTTAGAGTAGTGTGTATAGATCGTGAATAATCTCTTAAAAGTAAGCAAATAACCGATTGTTCTAGTAGAAACGCCCATCTGCACCCATTATTGTAAGCAAGAAGTTAAGAGCTGCTTGAACAGTTATGAATTTTGGCTTCCCTCGATCAAGTTAATTGCTTTTCCGTGCCAATCTAGTAGCCATAAAAAAAGGGGCAAAACCCTGTATACTGGGTGTAAATAGCCAAGCTTTTTGGTAAAATTTGACAGGATTATCTGTAATTTCACACAGATAATTTCACCAAGAATAGATGTGATGTTATTTGACTGTTGCCGATCACAATATTTTAGTTTGCTTTCATGTTTTTACAATAAATTTCTGTAAATGACCGATAAAGTTTGCCATGTTTTTATCCTTTCTCTAGCGATATAGGTTGCTTTCAATTAAGTGATGTTATTTCATTGTTCATACTCATCTATTTGGAGGTTATATAAACCGTTTATGGCAAATTACGGGGCAAAAAAATAGACAGTAAATATTCTTATTAGATGGAAGCTAAGAAATTAATTACTGAGACTATAGTATTGACTTACAAGCATTTAATATTGGGTAAATATACCAATAAAAATAATTATGTATTTCAATCTTTTTCCGTATTGTATTCATTATATCCATGATTTATGCACTTTAAATAATCTTCATTTTGATACTAACCCAGCTAACTTTAATCCTTTATAAAAAAATTACAAAGAGAAAGATATACATCTGAAGTTTTGCTTGATGATATTGATATATAACAAGATGCTAAACTCCAAAAATTCTTAAAAAAAGATTCCGATATCTAAGTGCGTCAGTTAGTTTTGATTACAGCAAACTTTACAGATAGTTGTGTGTGCTTTTGTAGTTGTTTATACTGGCAAATATTCAAATAGAATGACTGTAAAACTATGAAAATACAGGCACTTCATGAAAATGAGGTAAAGTTAACTTCTAATCATTGGCTGCCTATTAGTATTGACATATACATACATATAAATGACAAAGTGCCGCGCCCTGAGAGGTACGCAGATCAAGAAGGATGAATAGTGCTGAGTTAAAAGACCGCCTATAAGGAATAGGGGATATAGAAATGCAAAAATCCTGAGTACTTTTGACTTCACTGAACACTCAGTTGCTAAAGAGAAGAGGCGTAAACGTTAAAAGGTAAAGCCTTTCTCTTTTCGCCAACCAAATGCAATTTCAGTCAATATATCAATCAAATACACATCAACTTAATTTTTGATACCCACAATTTGAGATTGGGGATTGTGGCAACTCGTACAACTATTCAAATTTAAGTTGGGGCATCAGTTGCAGAGTGCCAATACCTAAATCTTTAGGTGAAAGCGATCGCCCTTCAAACAAAGCCATCATATCTCGTAACTGAGGATTGCCACGAGAGGCTCCCGTTAGTCCTTTGGCAATGATTAAGCCACAGTAGCCCTTAGTCTTTTTACAGCGCTGATTCCATTTTTTCCGGGCTTCTACATGAATTGGATCTTCATCTAAAAATTCACCAAATAGGAACAATTCGCCATTTTGAGTTTGTAGTAAGCCCAGATCGTAGCGATCGCCATCGAAGGGGTCTGCACCTGGATTAAAGCAAATTGCTCTCAATCCCCCTGCTGTTTCAATTCTTTCAATTACAGTCTTAGCTTTGGGGCGAGAAGTTTGAATTAAAATCACCGGGAAACCGTCACCCACTTGCTTGATTTCACCAACCGGATGGTAGCTGACTCCCTTTCGCAGGTACTCCAACATTTCCCAGGACACTACACCTAAGCTCAAGAAGGAATCTTCTGGTATCAAGTCATCTTGCAATGATTGGAAGGTGGGTGAGCCAAGGTTACCAATTTCCTGATCATCGTCACCAAAGCCTGCCATTTCCTCTAATTCTGCTGCCAACTGCGGCATGGTCGAGACTGTCACAGCCACAGATTTAGTTGATTCTTCCGACTGCGGTAGGGAAATGCGATAGCGACGGCTGAGGGTAGGGAAGATGTCCTGATGAAGCTCTTGACGGCGATCGCGAATAAAGCGGCTCAGGCTTTCTATGGCAACGAAGATTACCAGTGCTTCTTCGTCATATAAAACAGACCGTAATCCTTCTAAGGGGTGGATATTACCAAAATTGGGATCAATTTCTGATAATGGCAGATCCGCCAAATCACCTTTTTCATCCTCATCTTCATCGGTTTCATCAGTACTCTCAAAAGTAAGAAACAGGCAATCTTGCTTGAGGAATGCTTCTTCTAGATGCTCCGTTGATTGTTCATCTCTTAAAACTGCGGCGCGAAACCGTTTTAAAGACTCTTGGGAGCGATAAAACAAAATCCCATACTCCATTCCCAGCATTCCCATAACTGAGGCATAGAGTGTCTCGACATCCCACTTATTAATCTCGATTGACAAAATTTGCTGTTCTTCCAAAAATTCCCAAGGTGCTGCTTGCCAAATTGCAAATGCTTTCTCTCGCAAGATTTGTGCATACTGTGGGGGTAAGTCGGGGGTTTGACTATCGAGGAGGTCGGTAAATCCCCGAAATAGTTCGTCAATTAAAGGCAGTTCTGGCGCGTAGTCAATGGCGATATCCAAATCTTGCAGCACCCCCCGCAGGTAAAATTGAATCTCGCGGTCTTTGACTACAATTCTTTGGGGTCTGGCAGGTCTTGCCGGACTTTGGGGATGCTCCATTGCTTGCATTAAAGTGCGAACTATTGCTTCTGGGCCGATCTCTGAAGCCACCACATCCATTCCTCGGACAAGACCCTGGGAGTAATCTACCCAAAGAATGCATTCTCCCTTTGCCTCTGAGTCTGAGTGCTGCTGGTTTGGTGATGACAACGGACGGCGATCGCCCTCCCATACAGAAGGAATTTGAGTTAATTTCTTCAACCGACGACTGGTAGAGCGATTAAAACTTGTCATAGAGTAAGTTAACCAAAAGAAGCAATTTGGGAGTAAACTTTGGAGAATAGCTAGCCTGGGGTTAAAGTTTTATGGCTGCACCTGAAAGGTGGTTGCTTCTCAGGTTGCCGCAGGGATTGAACTTCAAAAATACCGAATGTCTAAACACACTGAGTCCCTCAATTCTAGAATAAAAATCTTTGGCCGCTTTTGACGAAGTGTTTACAATTTGGCATCTTGGGACATCTAAGCCGCTACAATGAATACAAAAACACCAAGGGCAAACCCAGAGGCATTAACAAGCCGATACAGGGTAAGGTTTAGACTAATTAAGGAGTTGAAAAAGCAGATGACACAAGCAATTCAGCCTCAACAACGCGGAATTCTGTTGAGCGAAGCCGCATTGCACCAGGTAAAATCCCTCCGGGACAGGCAAGGCACAGACTTCTGCTTACGGGTAGGAGTACGTCAGGGTGGCTGTTCTGGGATGTCTTACATGATGGACTTTGAAGACACTAGCAAGATCACCCCTCAAGATGAAGTTTTTGATTATGATGGCTTCAAAATTGTCAGCGATCGCAAGAGTCTGTTATATCTCTACGGTTTAATGCTCGATTACAGCGATGCCATGATTGGCGGTGGTTTCCAATTCACTAACCCCAATGCCAACCAAACTTGTGGTTGCGGCAAGTCATTTGGGGTGTAATATTGTCATTTGTCATTTATCCCTTGTCATTTGTCGTTTATTATTTGCAGTTGCCTAATGACTAATGACCAATGACTAATGACCAATAACCAATGACCAATGACTAATGACCAATGACTAATACAGTTGAATCCCTGTTTGATACAGGTTTAGAACGCTATAAAGCTGGAGAGGCAGTAGATTCTTTAATCCCCGTGTTTAAAGAAGTGTGCGATCGCGCTCCCAAAACTAGTGCTGCTTGGGTCTGTTTAGCGTGGTTGTATCTACTCGATAACAAACCCAACTTGGCTTACAAAGCTGCACAGAAAGCAGTCAAGACAAACCCACAAGATCCACAGGCGAGAATAAATCTTGCCTTAGCAATGCTAGAAACAGGTCAAAAAGGTCTGCGAGAACATATTGACATAGCACAACAGCTAATTTTTGTCAATGAAGAGTGGCAAGATGAAATAAAAAATAGTATTGAAGACGGTTTAAGTAGAAAACCAGATTGGCAGAGTTTGAAAAAAGTCAAAAATTGGCTGTTTGAAGAATGAGGATGGGAACTGGGGACAAGGAAAAATTGTTGAATGAGTCTCTCTCTTGCGTCCTACCTTGTTTCTTGGTAATACAAACTCCTCATTTCTCATTCCCGACTGCCCATTCGCCATTCCCCATTCCAATCATGAAAGATAAATTGTTAAATTGGCTAAACATGGTTTTAGTCGCAGATGTTTTTTTAGTTTTGTTTGGCTTTGGCTGGTTAGCGATCGCAGCGATCGGTGATGCTGCGGGAGTAAACCTGGGTTTAGATTTGTGGCATAAACTGTGGCAACCCGTGTTTAACCCAGCAATTGGCATCCTCATGGGTGGTGCTATTCTCAGTGGTATTATCAGTTGGGTTTCCAGAAAATTTCTCTCTAGTCAATAGTCAAAGAATTGGGAATGGGGCAATTAAAATAATTCGTAATTCGTAATTCGTAATTCGTAATTAAGTTTTGTGTTAGCGACGCCGAAAGCGAGTCTGCGAACGCGCAGAGCGTCTCGTAGAGAGCATCCGGGGATTTAGACCCCGACCAAAAACGTTCTGCCTGTAGAGACTCTTGACTTAAACCCCCAAAGTTCGTTCAATTTCGGATTTCAGATTAAAATTTAATCCAAAATCCAAAATCTAAAATCTAAAATTCTTAATCCCCACTCCCTTTTAATTAAGAATTTGTGTTAGTGCTGATTGCAAATTAGGATATTTGTACTCAAAGCCTGTTTCTACGGTACGTTTTGGGATGACTTGCTGACCTTCTAAAACTACTATAGCCCCATCTCCTAAAAGAGCTTCGATGGCAAAAGCAGGAACAGGCAACCAAGAGGGGCGATTCATCACTCGTCCCAAAGTTTGGCTTAAATCTGTCATTCTCACAGGTTCAGGAGCAGTGGCATTATATACGCCTTCTATTTCCGGTTTAGTTAAAGCTTGCACAATCAGGTTAACTAAATCGTCTAGATGAATCCATGAGAACCACTGCCGACCACTGCCAATGGGGCCACCAGCGAAGAGTTTAAAAGGCGGAATCATTTTACCTAAAGCACCGCCATTGCCCAGAACAATTCCAAAACGCAGAATTACCAACCGCACACCAGCATCTTTTACCTTTATCGCCTCTGCTTCCCAGGCTTGGCAGACTTGGGCGAGAAAATCGTTACCAGATAAACTTGTTTCATCAAAGGTTGCCGTTTCACTGGTGCCGTAGTAGCCAATAGCAGAAGCGTTAATTAACACCCTAGGGAGGCAATGCGTTGCAAAGATTCCGACGCCACTTCCCTCAAGGTCGGGAACTTCCGCGAGAGTGTGGCTGCCCGTTGTCGCAACTGCTGTTTTGGGGTTAGCCTTGGCTATTGCTTCAACTATTTTTTGTGTACCTAGTTTTCGGCTATTGAGAATTTCTTGTTTGCGTTCTGGTGTCCAGCGTCCTTCACCAATAGGTTCTCCTGCTAGATTAACTACGCCATCACAACCAGCGATGACACTTTGCCAAGAACCAGAAGTATTTGGTGTATAGGCAACAATTTCTAGATTGGCGTAAGCTTCAGATGGAAAAACCTTTTGAGCAAAGACGGTGTTCCGAGTTAACACTACTATTTTATGACCTTCTCCATGAAGTCGTTGTACCAAACGACTACCGACAAATCCTGTTGCTCCAGTAATTGCGACTTTCATTTTCTACCTCAGCCAAAGCTTTATTGTAAAGTTTTTGATCAAACTTTTAGCTTGTGGGACTTTCCTTGTGGCTAAAACAGATGTAAGTACGTTGGTGCTTAAAACCCTTACGAATGACAAATGACGAATGACAAATGACAAATGACAGCCTTAGCCAGTTAACTTTAATTGCGCCGACCTACTTAATGCCTGATCTCAAAACTCAAAAACTTTGCTTTTTTAATAACTTTCTGCTCAGATGCTTCGGTATCATAGGATGGACGGAGTGTTGCAAGCCCTGGGGCTATTATGGCTCGGTATACGTGTTTATTTATTGTTTCTGTTCCTAGTGACCATCTGTTGCCGTTACTTGTAGAACTTCTACAGGACTGTCAGTTGGATATTCAATACCACACACCCGATTACATTATCGCTCGTCAGGTTCCTGGCAATGTTCCTTTTCCTAAATTGGTAACCGTAGAAGTACTGATCGATAAATCAAAATCTACTGAAACCGAAACCCGGATGAGTATTGTGATTAAAAATCAAGAACTACCACTCCAATTAAATAATTACTGCCGACAAATGTTTGAATTCATCAAGCAGACAATTGAAAGTAGCCGCCATTGGCATTTGATTGAAAGTCTTGCAGGATAGATACTTTGATGATTCTATAGACACTCTCACCCATTGAAACTCTGAGAATGTCAGACTGTAATTGGTAGTTATAATTCACTCTCCTATCTCCTCTAAATCCTCAGCCATACCGGGGTTTATTAGTGTAATATCATACTCACTCGAATCCGTTTGGGACAAACGTTGAGTATTTCTTAAAAGGTAATAAATGGCACGTACTTGAGGACCAAAAATGATCTCGTCTTCATTTCTGAGATCGTGAGATGGTATCTTACGTCCATTAATCATCAAACCGTTGGAACTAGGTTTACCTTTGGCATCGCCATCTACAATCCGGTAGTAGTAGGCATGACTATTATGCTCTCGTGGCAATCTCACTAATGTGGCATGGCGGCGGGAGACAAACTGCGATATCAAACGGATATTACACTCACGGTCTCTACCGATAGAGTAGACGGGTTGATCCAGAGAAAATTCTTTGCGACCTTGATCGTCTTCAATAATCAATAGATGGTTTTCATTGGTTTCTGCTGCCATTGACAAATCGGTAGAACTGTGAATAATCAAGATTTGTTTCGGATTCTGCCATTTTCGCGCACCATAAGTTCTGTGGTGCTGACCTAAATAAGCTTTAAAATTGCATAATAGCTTGAAAGAGTAGAATATGGCCTTCTACTCTTTCAAGCTATTATGAAGAAATTAACTGTCTCAAGATAGCTTTGTACCCTTGAACTTTATATGGGAATAACCAAGATTTGTGCTTGGAAATTTTACGCATAAAAGAGTATTCTACGGGTGATGAGCTAATCGCCGTAATAATATTGAGTTTGTGACGACGCTAACAGAGCTAAAAGCCATTAATGCAGCAGCACCAGATGGGTTAAGAACAAAACCCAGACTAGGGAACAAAAGACCGGCTGCTAAAGGAATACCAACTGTGTTATATGCAAAAGCCCAGAATAAGTTTTGGCGGATTTTATTGAAGGTGGCGCGACTGAGCTGAATAGATTCGACGACATCGTTTAAGCGATCGCGCATCAAAATAATTTCAGCAGTTTCCATCGCCACATCTGTCCCGGAGTGTAAAGCAATTCCTACATCTGCTTGGGATAAAGCTGGAGCATCGTTGATTCCATCTCCTACCATTGCGACAACAGATTGAGGAGTTCCTTTTGTTCCGGCTTGTTGTAGAGACTGGATTGCAGCCGCTTTTTTCGCTGGGGGAACACCTGCGATCGCATCAGCGCTATCTAATCCTAGTTGTTTGGCTATGACACTAGCTGCTTCTTTGCGATCGCCACTGAGCAGCATTACCCGTAGGCCCATCTGACGCAACTTATCTACAGTGGATCGGGCATCTGGTCTGAGGGTATCAGAAACACCAATTAGTCCGGCTAAAGTTCCCCCAATTGCGACACAAACGACTGTTTTACCATCTGTTGCCAAATCCTGTGCTACCTGTTGCGCAGTTTCACTAATAGCAATACCATGCCAACTCAACCATTCCCAGTTGCCTAATAGTACAACTGTGCCATCTACCACAGCAGATACACCTAGTCCTGCTTCCGTGTGAAAGTCCACAGCCTCTGGAATAGATAAGTGTTGCCGTTGTGCTTCTTGCTGAATCGCTTTTGCTAGGGGGTGGTGAGTACCGCTTTCTACGGCTGCTGCGACTTGGATTAGGGATGAGGGGGATGAGGGGGATGAGGAAGAATAATAATGTTCGCTTACTCCCTCATCTCCCCCTACTCCCTCATCTCCCCCTACTCCCTCATCTCCCTCATCTCCTCCAATTAACAGGCAATCTGTGACGATGGGATTACCTGTGGTCAGAGTGCCAGTTTTGTCAAATACTACAGTGTCTAGTTGGTGTACTTTTTCTAAAACGTCGCCGCCTTTAATTAACAGACCCCGTTCTGCACCCATAGCAGTCCCGACAAGAATGGCTGTTGGTGTGGCAAGTCCCAAAGCACAGGGACAGGCGACGACCATAACTGCGATCGCTAGTTTTAAGCTGATTAATAGAGGGGAGTGGGGAGTGGGGAGTTGGGAGTTGGGAGCGTGGCTGATCATTTCCATGCCACCAGACATGGTGATATTAGTCCAGATGTGAGTGCCGAAAAAGTACCAAAAGACAAATGTTAATATAGATGCTGTCAGCACCCCGTAGGTAAAGTAACCAGCTACTGTATCTGCTAATTTCTGTACTGGGGCTTTCCGAGTTTGAGCGGCTTCTACTAAAGCGACAATTTGAGCTAGAGTTGTATCACTTCCAGTACGGGTTGCCTGAATAGCGATCGCTCCTGACTGGTTTAGCGTCCCTCCTGTCACCATATCTCCTGATTGCTTGATTACTGGCACAACTTCCCCAGTCAGCATTGACTCATCGACCGTTGTTTGACCAACTACCACTTCACCATCCACAGGGATTTTATCACCTGGCAGCACTTGTAACCATTCACCGACACGCACCTGTTCAGCAGGAATCTCTACACTAGAAGACCCGACTGCAACTTTCTCTGGGTTGGCAATCAATCGCGCTAAGAGTGGCTGGAGTGCTAGCAATTTCCTAAATGCGGCGGCGGCGCGACCTCTAGCTTGTTGCTCTAATGTCCTTCCCAAAAGAATAAAGCCCAGCATCATTACTGGTTCGTCAAAGAAGCACTCCCAACCCATTTGGGGAAAGAGTAGCGCTATTAAACTAGCAATGTAGGCTGTCAGTGTTCCTAATCCCACCAATGTATTCATATTCGGCGCATTTCGCCGCCAGCCCAGCCAGCCATCTACTAAAATCGGGCGACCGGGAATTAATAGCGCTACTGTCGCCAGTCCACAGTGAAACCAGATATTATTTAGCACTGGCAGCACGGAGCTACCAAAATTACCAAAATGTCCACTTGCGGACAATAACAGCAACATCGCGGCGATCGCTAACTGCCTAACAGAAGAGCGCATTTCTCGGCGTTGTCGTTCTGCTGGGTCTGGTAAGCTAGATATCTCGCCTGCTACTGTGCCGCTAGCTTTTCTCTCTTGAGTCGGGAATCCAACGGCTGTTAATCGCTGTGCCAGTGCATCTGCATCTACTGCACCACTTTCTGACTCTACAACTGCTACCTCTGTAGCCAAGTTCACACAGACACTCTTGACTCCTGGATATTGGGTTAGCTGTCGCTCTACTGCGTTCACACACCCAGCACACTTCATGCCCCCAACATCGAGAATAATTTTCTCTAAGATTGGGTCAAGTTCTGGGGCTAGCTTAGTTTTCGGGAGAAGTTGCATGGCAAGTGTTTAGATTCGCTACAGAAATTCAACGCCTGACTAAAAGCGTCTCTAATTTGAGCGTAGGCGAAATCTGGAACTATGACCGAATGTCAACCATATTTAAATTATTAATTTTTCATACCTAGCTGAGGGTCAACGTCGGCTCCAGCGTAGGTAAGTTACATAAATAATAGCTCCAACCTGCATTGGCATAAAGACAATTAGGCTTTTCCAAAAATTGTGAACTTCTAAATTAGACATGGCACTGAAATAGCCAAAGCCCAACAACAAGAAGATGATCCAGGTCAGATGTTTACGTTTTATGGTTAGCGTATCAGTAGTATTCATAATTTTTTAGCTAGAATATTTAGTCATATTTAAGAGGATGTTTGAAAAGTATTCGGCGAATAGAATTCGCCACTACACAAACTCTCGTCCACTAGACAGATCCGTCAATGTTTACATTGACGGATCTGTTTCAAAGAGACACTCAAGATATATAAATTCACACAGGAACCCAAGTGTGAAATATAAGTTTCTAGAACCAGCCCTGCTTATTTACAAAGTAGGTATTTACGAATTCTTCAGGGGACTTGTTCAAATAGATCATGCCTTCAATTAAACCCAGAAGTTGCATAATCAATAAGGCAACGCCGTAGGTGAAAGAACCCCCAACCACAGAAATCACCAACATGATAAAGCCTTCTGGGGCATATCCTAGAATGAACTTATGAACCCCAAATGCCCCCAGGATAATGCCACAGTAACCAGCTAGAAGTTGTTTGGTGGGGTGACTGGGGTTGAGATTTGTCATATGAGTGCTTCTCCTTGATAAGTGAGTATAGAAATAAAGTACTTAAGTAGAGCGACGCAAATAAAGCTAACTGGCTAAGGCTGTCATTTGTCATTTGTCCTTCGTCATTTGTAAGGGTTTAAGGTGTATTTACGTTTCGTAACATAGTTTGATTTATTCTTGCCGACTTACTTATAGTAATGAAAGCAAGTAAATGTATTTGCTTTAGGACTTACGCAAAAACTCTCTGAAACTCTTGTTCCTTTGCGTCCTTTGCGGTTCGTTTTTTCATGATTTTGCGTAAGTCCCGTGCTTAATAAATAGATTTTTAATTTTTTCAGTATGAGTAAGCCCCAAGACAAATAACCAAAATTAGCGTGCTTCTATTGCAGAGCGGATGCTAAGATGTCTTGCAGCATAGTCTAAAAATCTGGCGCTCCTTACTTTGGGTGGATTTGATGATTGCAAACCCTGGTGCGGCAGTTTTGCTGATTTTTAGGTAAGACATTTATCTTGGGAAGAATAAACCTCAATCACTGATTTTTCATGGCATCTAGAAAACCTCTCTCTAAATCTCTCTCCTAAAAGGAGAAATACTTTGAATTTTCCCCTTCCCGCGACGAGTTGGGGGTTAGGGGGTTGGGTTTTTGGTGGACTTTTCCACATAACCTGAATTGTCAGACCTCAATCATCAGCAGAAGCTGCTACATACACAACTTTTTACAAGTCCATCAGTATTATTTCCGGATTCTTTTGCGTAAATGTAGCCCGTCATAGACATCGCTTGCATCGGGCGTAAAACGCCATCACACTAAGTTATGTGGCTAGTGGGAATCTAGAAGCGCAAGAGGCATCTTCCATATTTTTCTAACCCCTCTTTAGTTGCCGATCCCTACTTCCATGAGCGCAAAATGGAATTGCAATCCAATTCATGACAGCTAAAAATGGTTCGGGAAGACAATTAAAATAATTCGTAATTCGTAAATTGTTTCTACTTATGGAGATAAAAACAGATATTTCTGTTTTAAGCAACCGTACGTAGCAAGCATTAATTACTACCTAAAATAAATAAGCTTAACAGTGTACCACTATTCCAGAGGCTATGGAGGAGCATAGGAGCCAGAAGGTTGCGCGATCGCGTGTAAACTACTCCTAAGACAACCCCCAAGGCGGTGAGGGGAAGAATTTCTGACAAGCTGAGGTGAGCGATCGCAAACAACAAACTACTGATCAGAATTGATCCCCACACGGGTAAGTAACGAGTCAGAGAGGGTAACAAAAAGCCGCGAAACAGAATTTCTTCAAAAAATGGAGCGGCGATCGCAGCTGTAGAGAAAAATATGCCAAGTGCTACAGCATCTTGGCTTTCTAGGGCTAGTTGCAACAGGGGATTACTCCCACCTTGTCCTTGCCATAGCTGTTGATTGATCAAAGATACCACCACAACTATAGGTAAAGCCGTGCAATAGCCTCCTAGTCCCCAGAAAAACCAGTTATCTTGAAAACGGAAGCGAAACCAAAATTGCGGTAGTGGAAAAAAGGGCTTGAGAGAGAAATACAGCACTAACAGCGCCCCTAATGCTACCAACAGGTAACTAACCAAAACAGAAAACGCCTGAAGTCGCACATCGACGATGGGACGCGGGATGGGTAGCAGCGATATCACTAAGGGCACAAAAAGTTGCCCCATAAAGAAAAAGCCGACAATAAAAACCTGCAAAACCGTTTCACCATCCCAAGGTGTTGACCAAGGAATATCAGCATTTTGAGCTAGTAATGAGGTTTTTCCTTTCAACAAGCGTTGAGCAAATAAGAAAATCAGCAGTATTAAACCAATTAAAGCTGCCAAGGTGGGAATAGTGCCAATAACCGCTAATTTTAACACTGCTTGAGCAGAAGATTCTTGTTGTGCAGCTTTAACTGCTGATAAAGCATCTTGTCGTTGTTGGAGTTGGTATAACTGAACCAAAGCAGTAGAGCGAAACCAACCTTCTAAATTCTTTTGAATCGCTTCTTGGGGATTTGGGAGGATACGGGAAGGATTGCTCCACAGTCCACTTAATACAGCAGCAGTTTGTCCAAATTCTGGATTAATATCTGAGCGTTGTTGTAATTCGTTCCAAGTTTTGAGGGCTGTATCCGTCTGTCCTTGCTGTGCTTGCAAAATTCCCAGGCGCAAGTCTAACTCAGCCAGTAATTTTTGTAATTGCTTGAGGGACTTCTCTAACTCTTGGTGCTGTCCGCGTCGAGAGGTTTTAGTAGTGGGAGGAACGTCCGGTAAAGGTTTGGGAGGTGTGGGAGTTATTTCCGATTGAGAGCGTAATTGTGCAAGTTTGTTGTTAACTTTGTCTAAATTAGCTTGAACTGATTGACGCGCCTCCTGATACTGCTTTGTAGCGCCCTCCAGGGGTTGCTCACCAAGTATTGCTTCCCGAATCGCCTGGAGATTGCGATCGCTGCTATCTTCTGATTGCCAAGCTTGGGCTTGGAGAGCAATATTGGTTTGGTAGAGTTCCAGGCGACTTTGAAACTGAGGTTCTTGCCAACTACTGAATAAAGCCGAAACTGCAAACAGAACTGCTATGGGCGTCAGTATAAAAACTAAAATTAACCGCTTGAGTGTCATCTATCCCTCTTTTACTAACCAGTGGAGAGCGCGTCCCCCTTGGGAATTATCGCAAGAAAAAGTCAGAGGTGGATAGATATCATCAATATTATAAGTTTGCCTCACACCCATCATGTTAAATTACAACCCATTGCACTGCTTACCCTCCGCCGAGGATCTGCCCGATTCTGACGATGAACCTGTGGATAATCAACTACAACATTTGATTCCGGGCTTGCTAGAAGCCATTTTAGCTTGGCTGTGGGCAAACCGGATGGATTGGTTTTTTGGGGTTGATATGGGCATATATTATGATCCCGAATTACCGCCAATTGTGCCTGATGGATTTTTAAGTTTAGGAGTTGAGCGAGTTTTTGATGAGAACTTGCGTTTAAGTTATGTGTTGTGGGAAGAAAAAGTGATGCCAATTATGGCTTTAGAAGTTGTTTCTCACAGACGACGTGGAGAATACACCAACAAAAAGAAACTTTATGCGGATATGGAGATTTTGTATTATGTTGTCTACAATCCTCAACGCCGGAGAAAACCACCTTTAGAAGTTTATCGCTTTGTAAATGGTGAATATGTATTGCAACCAGGAAATCTCCTTTGGTTATCAGAGATAGGTTTAGCAATTGGTTATGAACGGGGAACCTATCAGGGAATTACGCGGGATTGGTTGTATTGGTATGACAAACAAGGAGTCAGATATTTAACACCAGAAGAACGGGCTACAGCAGCCGAAGAACGCGCTACGACTGCGGAACAACGCGCTCAACGGCTGGCAAAAGAATTGCGGAGGTTGGGGATAGATCCAGATTCTTTGAGTTAATTTTGTGGGGTGCGATCGCTTTGATTAACTGATAGTTCATTCAGATAAACCTAGTCTTTCCTTGACAGATTGCCAGGTTGAACCTTGGTTTGGGTTTTGGCGATGCATCTCCAAGCGTCTATCTAATTCTTGTTTTTGCTCATCGTTAAGAGGAATTTCATCGGCTGTGGGAAGAATACTGTTCCATAAGTCCTCGACAAGCTGTATACGTTCAGATACACTTAGTTCGGAAATATCTACTTTTAATATGGGGTGCATGGTTGTTGTTAATGTACTTGCTCAATATAATCTTATTTTTAGGCTCTATACCAGTTAACATTTGCTATGCTAATAGCGTTGAGCAAGAAGAATTTTGTAAACGTCTTTCTCCAAGTACAGTTAGAAGATTAAATTAATAGATACAAGCTTTTAATAGTTTTTATAATAATTACTAAGGTGGCACAAATCGACCTTATTTACTAAGCGAATATTCTCATAACAAAGTAATCTTTTATTCATATTTTAATGTTTTCGTAGAGTCTTTCCAGTACAAATAATTCACCAATCTACCCTATCTTCCCCCTCACCCAAGCGCGAAAGGATTTCAGTAAGGCAATTTCACCCATACTTTTACTCTGCTCAATAAATCGGCTTATCTCACTCACTGATACTATAGAAAAGGCAAGACTAAACTTACACTCGACATATTCCCCCTCTATCAATTGATAAAATTTTAAATTTTGTCCATCATATCTCCAAAGTTCAGTTACACCCAACGCTGAATAAATCCGCAATTTGTTAACTGAACTACTGGTAATGTCAATCTCAATTGCTAAGTCAGGCGGCGGATCATTTTCTAAATCTAAAGTTTGCTTACCCCTAATAGCTAGTTCATTCTGGATATAGTAGCAAGTATCTGGCTCTATTCCCCGCTTTGATATTTTCCGCTTCAATGTTGTTGAACCAGCACTTCTCACTTCAATCCCTAATTCTTCAGCCAAAGCAATAATAAAATTCCCAAAATTACTTTTGGGGTTTTCATGTTCAAAAAGTGGGGTCATAATTTCTAAAACACCGCAGTCATAAGCAAACCGAGAACCTCTATCTTCACCTGTATCTCTCAGCAAGGCTTCAAAGGTTTCCCAGCTAACGTTGTGTAAGACTGTTCTTTGTTCAGCAAGCGTTGACTTGACAAGCATATAAAATAATTCGTTATTCGTAATTCGTAATTCGTAATTAATTTATGATTTTAAGCTATCTTTCCACGCACCCAAGCGCGGAAGGATTCTACTAAATCAATTTCATCCATAGTTTTACTTTGCTGGATAAATCTCTTCATATCACTAACAGAAATTAAAGGAAAAGCTATACTCAACTTAATCTCAGTATACTCGTCTTCTACTAATTGATAAAATTTTAAAACTTTACCGTCATATCTCCATAATTCTCCTACACCTAAAGCCGCATAAATATTAAATTTATTAACAGAACTGTTAGTAATATCAATTTCAACGGCTAAATCCGGTGCTGGGTCTGTTGTCAAATCTAATTCTTGCTTACCTCTAATTAGTGGCTCATTTTGAATATAATAGCAACTATCGGGTTCTATTCCCTTTGTTATTGGTTGACGTTTTAATGTTGTAGAACCAGCACTTCTAATTTTAGTTTTTAATTCCACTGCTAAAGCGAATATCAATCGGTCAAACTGAATTTTAGGATTTTCGTGTTCAAAAAGTGGAGTCATGATTTCTAAAACACCGCAGTCATAAGCAAATCTTGAGCCTCTGTCCTCACCTGTATCTCTCAGCAAGGCTTCAAAGGTTTCCCAGCGAATGTTCTGTAGCACTGTTCTTTGTTCAGCAGACGTTGACTTGACAAGCATATAAAATAATTCGTAATTCGTAATACCTCGACTTCTCTACGAGACGCTACGCGTAGCTTGCTTCCCCGCAGGGGTACGCTCGGCACAAGTTCGTAATTAAGATTTGTAACGGTATTTGGATTCTGTCACAAAACTTATCAAATCCCTAGAATTAGTTAAAATACTTCTTCTGTGAGGATGTTAGATAAAATTCCGACAATTTTACCTATGTCATTAATATAATACTCGCTCAAGTCAATTTCAATCACTTGGCCTATAAGTTTCAAAAACTTCCAGTTAGTTCCTGTGGTGACAGTTCCATAAATTGTCTGAATGTTATTACCCTCACGTTCATTAAACAATTTAGCTGCTAACATTTCTGCTACACACTGACCTAATCCGGCATTGATATTTTCTTTTTTAGCTTCTACAATTGTGACAACTGGCGCGTTAAGAATTAGTAACTCTGGTGAACGGCTAATAAGAAAATCGCAATTTCCATTTAAACCTTGTGCGGAATCAACAGTAAAATCGATACCAGAAAATAAACTTATTTGATTATTTAAATATTTCCTTACAGCAATTAAAATAGGTGCAATAATCATCTCTGAACGGGATTTTTCAGTATTACTAGCAAGCGCTAATGGTACATTTTCCCGCAGTACTTCTGTAAGTAATGGTGGACACTCTACTTCATGTACAGATGCAAATATATCAATTTTATCAGCAATCGTTAAACCAAAGGTTTTTCTAACTCTATCTAAAGTAAAGTCACTGTATGACACTTTAGTTGCTCCTGTAAAAAATCCAGATAATTAAATTGTGCCAATTATTAGCAAGATATGTTGCTGATAATTGGCACAATTAGTGTCTGAATATTTTCTAATTTTAAGCAAGGAAACCTGCAAAAAACTCCAGAGTCTCTTTCAGTGCTTTGATGAAAATATCAATTTCCTTGCGGGTGTTGTAGAAAGATAGACTTGCTCGTGCGGTTGCAGCAAGACCTAAATAACGGTGTAATGGTTGAGTACAGTGGTGTCCAGAACGAATTGCAACGCCTTCTTGATCTAATAATGTAGATAAGTCGTTAGCGTGGACTTCTCCGACGGTGAATGATGCAAGAGCTGCTCTACCTTCCCCTTTAGCATTTGGTTTGGGGCCGTAAATTCTAATTTGGGGAATTTGCTCTAATTGTTGGAACAAATAAGCCGTTAATTCTGCTTCGTAGGCGTGAATTTTATCCATGCCGATACTGCTAAGATAATCTATGGCAGCACCAAGTGCGATCGCTTCTCCAATTGCAGGTGTCCCAGCTTCAAATTTGTGCGGTAATTCTGCATAAGTAGAATGATCTAAATACACCTCTGCAATCATCTCACCACCACCAAAAAATGGGGGCATTGATTCTAGCAATTCCAACTTACCATACAAAAATCCAATCCCAGTTGGGGCGCACATCTTATGGCCAGAAGCTACCAACCAATCACAATCTATTTGCTGTACATCTACAGGCACATGAGGGACACTTTGACAAGCATCAACTAAGAATTTAGCACCATATTTGTGAGCGATCGCACCAATTTCTTCTACGGGATTAATACAACCCAAAGTATTAGAAATATGCACCACCGACACCAATTTAGTTTTGTCAGAAATCAGCATTTTAAACTGTGACAAATCAAAAATTTCTTCTGGTGTCAGTTCCACAAACTTCAGTATTGCACCAGTTTTTTGGGCTACCAATTGCCAAGGTACAATATTACTGTGGTGTTCCATCACCGACAGGATAATTTCATCCCCAGGCTGCAAATTGTTCATACCCCAACTGTAAGCTACGAGGTTAATCGCCTCAGTTGCGTTGCGGGTGTAGACGATTTCCTGACGCGATGCAGCATTAATGAATTTGGCAACTTTATCTCTAGCACCTTCATAAGCATCAGTAGCTTTAGCACTTAGCGTATGGGCACCTCGATGCACATTAGAATTATATTGCTCGTAGTAATTGCGTAGGGTATTTAACACCAACAAAGGCTTTTGGGATGTCGCAGCATTATCAAGATAAACCAGGGGTTTCTCGTTTACTTCTTGGTGCAAAATTGGGAAGTCAGCGCGAACTTGATCAGCAAGGGTTTTGGTAGAGGTGAAAGTCATTGGTAGATTAGTTATTAGTTATTAGTCATTTGTCATTAGTCATTAGTCATTAGTCAGGGACTTGAGATTATTAACTGTGTTTAAAAGGATTTCTCGCAGAGAGGGAACTGGTATTTGGTTGATGATTTCGGCGGCGAAGGCGTTAATTAACAACTTACGAGCATCATTTTCATCAATTCCTCGACTTTGCAGATAGAATATTTCGTCATCTTCCAATTGGCTAACGGTAGCACCGTGAGCGCATTTGACATTATCAGCAGTAATTTCCAATTGGGGTTTAGTATCAACCCTGGCTTTAGACGATAGCAGTAAATTTCGATTCAACTGGGCTGCATCTGTCAACTGCGCCGGCTTAGGAACCAAAACTTTACCATTGAACACCGCATGAGCGCGATCGCCTACAATACACTTATGCAATTGCTTACTCGTACCGTGAGGATAATTAAGTGCGATCGCACTGTGAGTATCAGCCAACTGCTTACCAGAAATGATCGTCAAACCATTGAGAGTAGTTTCCGTCTGCTCACCAGTTTGCAAAATCTCCAAATTATGCCGTGACAACTTCCCACCTAAAGTTATGGCATGACTTGTATATCGACTATCACGAGATTGAGCGATCGCAGTCTTCCCAATATGAAAAGCCTCCCCACCTTCCCACTCAACCCTAGTGTGACTCACCTCAGCATTATCACCCACCCAAACTTCCGTAACCGCATTAGTAAAATACACTCCCTCATTCTCTGCGCTCTCTGCGCCTCTGCGGTTCGTATACTCCTCAACCAACCTCACCTGCGAACCACCTTCCGCCACCACCAAACAACGCGGCTGCGAAATCGTCGCCCTCTCACCAGAAATAAACACCAAATGAATTGGCGTTTCAACCACCACATTCTTCTTCACCCACACCACAGCAGCATCAGTTATTCCAGCCGTATTCAGAGCAGTAAAAACCTCCTGCGCTCCCTCAGCGTGAGCTAAATACTGGCGTACACCCTCCTGCTCAACCGCAGACAAACCAGCCAAATTACTCACCACAATACCAGATGGCAAATCTGAAACTGCGGATAACTCCGGTGCAAAAACGCCATTAACAAATACCAAACGACTATTAGCCGCTTCTGGCAAAATATCAAATTGTAGAGACGTTGCATGCAGAGACGTTGCATGCAACGTCTCTACATCATTAAATTGCAGCTTTCGCAGAGACGACAAATCAGTAAACCGCCATTCCTCTTCGCCGGTAGTGGGGATAGTCGAGTGACGTACCCAATTAGCAGCACTTTGGCGTAATTCCTGCAACCAACCTTCTGCTTTCGTTGCAGTTACTTGATTTAACAACCCAGTCAGATAATCATCTCTATCCAACAGAGTCGATGTCAAACTGACTAAATTGGAATTAGGAATTGGACTAGGAGATACTTGAATACTCATTACACACCCACCTCAGCAGCAGCAAATTCTTCCAGCACCCAGTCATAACCGCGAGACTCTAACTCCAGCGCCAGTTCCTTACCGCCACTGGTAATAATTTGCCCCTGTGCCATCACATGGACAAAATCAGGCACAATATAATCAAGTAATCGCTGATAGTGAGTAATTAAAATTGTGGCATTTTCTGGACTTGCCAGTTGATTTACCCCATTCGCCACAATTCTGAGCGCGTCAATATCCAAACCCGAATCAGTTTCATCGAGAATTCCCAACTTTGGTTCCAGCAGCGCCATTTGCAGAATTTCATTCCGCTTCTTCTCACCACCAGAAAACCCTTCATTCAAACTTCGACTGAGAAAACTGGGATTCATCTTCACCACATCCAGCTTTTCCTCAATCAAATCGTCAAAATCAAAAGCGTCTATTTCCTCCAAACCTTGCGCTTTCCGTCGAGAATTGTACGCCACCCGCAAAAAATCCAAATTACTCACACCCGGAATTTCTAACGGATACTGAAACGCCAAAAACACACCACTTCTAGCCCGTTCCTCCGCCTCCAACTCCAGCAGATTTCGCCCCTGAAAAATCACCTCACCACCAGTCACCTCATAGGCCGGATGTCCAGCCAACACCTTAGAAAAAGTACTCTTACCAGAACCATTCGGCCCCATAATCGCATGAATTTCACCCGATCGCACCTCCAGATTCACACCCTTAAGAATCGGTGTCCCATCAACATTAGCCGTCAGATTCCTTACCGACAGCACAACTTCACTATTTTCAATAATCATCTTCTCTCCCTTCTCTTTCTTTGCGCTCTCTGCGCCCTTTGCGGTTCGTTATTCTTCCTAAAGATAAACACAGAACGCCTATATATCTATGTTTATCCTTACTTCCACCTATCCAACACTACCTTCCAACTTCAAACTCAACAACTTATCAGCTTCCACAGCAAACTCCATCGGTAGCTGATTAAAAACATCCTTACAGAAACCGCTAATCATCATCGAAATAGCATCTTCCGAAGAAATACCCCGTTGAGCAAAGTAAAACAACTGATCCTCCCCAATCTTAGAAGTAGAAGCTTCATGCTCCACCTTCGCAGCCTTATTTTGCACCTGAATATAAGGGAAAGTATTCGCATGGGCATTATCTCCAATCAGCATTGAGTCACACTGAGAATAATTTCTCGCCCCAATCGCCGTCGGATTCACTTTCACCAAACCCCGGTAGCTATTACTAGATTTACCTGCGGAGATTCCTTTAGAAATAATTGTACTGCGGGTATTCTTACCAACGTGAATCATCTTACTACCCGTATCAGCTTGCTGCATATGATTGGTCAGCGCCACCGAGTAGAACTCACCCACAGAATTATCACCCACCAACACACAGCTAGGATATTTCCAAGTAATTGCCGAACCTGTTTCTACTTGAGTCCAGGAAATCTTGGAATTTACGCCCTGACACAAACCGCGCTTGGTGACAAAGTTGTAAATACCGCCTTTACCGTTAGCATCTCCAGCGTACCAGTTTTGGACAGTGGAGTATTTAATTTCAGCATTGTCCAGAGCAACGAGTTCCACAACTGCGGCGTGCAACTGGTTGCTATCATACATAGGTGCGGTGCAACCTTCCAGGTAAGAAACATAACTACCTTCCTCGGCGACAATCAAAGTCCGCTCAAATTGTCCCGTGTCACCAGAGTTGATGCGGAAGTAAGTAGACAGTTCCATTGGGCATTTTACACCTTTAGGAATATAGACAAAAGAACCATCGCTAAATACGGCAGCATTCAAGGCCGCAAAATAATTGTCAGCGATGGGAACAACGCTACCCAGGTATTTTTTGATTAGTTCTGGGTGTTCCTGCAACGCTTCCGAAAACGAACAGAAAATAACACCATCTTCCGCTAACTTTTCTTTAAATGTAGTAGCGACAGAGACGCTATCGAAAATCGCATCGACAGCAACATTTGCCAGTCGCTTCTGTTCAGATAGGGAAATGCCTAACTTTTCAAAGGTTTCTAAAAGGGTTGGATCAACTTCGTCCAAGCTATTGAGCTTTTTTTTCTGCTGTTTCGGCGCTGAGTAGTAAATGATATCCTGATAATTAATTGGCGGATACTTGACATTGGGCCAAGTTGGCTCCGTCATTTTTTGCCACTGGCGATAAGCTCTGAGGCGAAAGTCCAACATGAACTGTGGCTCGTTCTTCTTAGAGGAGATCAAGCGGATAACGTCCTCGTCTAGTCCACGCTCAATTGTGTCGGCTTCAATATCGGTGACAAAGCCGTACTTGTAGGGTTGGTTGACTAAGGTTTTGACAGTGGCACTCATCAGTAATAATCTCTCGTGTTCAGAACTCTTTTAGGATGGGAGGCGGGCTTTTCTCTAGCCGATTTCCATCTCCGGTTACGGAATGGTTGCACGGCTGCTAGAATAGTGGTGGAGACTAAAACAACTTCATTGTTGTTTTAATTATCTTCATTTTACGCTAAATTAACAACAACAATGTTGTCAAAGTCCAATTTTCAAAAAAATTTTTGTGACGTTCGCTGAACGTCTCGCACCAAATGAAGATGGCGACTACCTACCAGTCCTCAACCAAGCAAGATATCCTAGAGTATCTGCACAAACACGAAAAAGCAACGGCTTTGGAGCTAGCTGAAGTTTTAGACGTTACCCCCCAAGCGATCCGTCGCCATCTTAAAGATTTGGAGACGGAGGAGCTAGTTTTGTATTCATCAGCATTACAGGCGGCGGGGATGGGGCGTCCGCAGCATCTTTATGAATTGAGTCGTCAAGGACGCGATCGCCTGCATCGCACAGTGAGCGATCGCTTTGGTGATGGCCACGGCAATTTTGCGGTTTCGTTGCTAGACACCTTAGCCGAAACGGTGGGACACGATCAATTTAAATCGATTTTAGAGAAACAGTGGCAGCGCAAAGCTCTAGAATACCGCGATCGCGTCGGTAATGGCTCACTGCCAGAACGGGTAGCCAACTTAGTAGAGTTAAGAAAAGCGGAAGGCTTCATGGCGGAGTATTACCCGGCCGATGTGAATGACTCCTTTGAGAGCGATCGCTTTATCTTAATGGAGCATAACTGCGCCATTTCTAACGTTGCTGAGTCTTTTCCTAGTATCTGTGGTCACGAATTAGAAATGTTTGCAGCCGTATTACCCGATTGTACCGTAGAACGCACCCACTGGATTATTGATGGCGAACACCGTTGTGGCTATTTAGTACAAATTCGCAAGTAGAAGTTTCATTTTGTCTTTTTTTAATGTCCAATGCCTAATGCCCAAGTGAGTTTGAAATAGCGTTTATGGACGTACTACCACAGCAACCATCAGCACAATTTTTAACCTTGGAAGAGTCAGCAAAAGTAGACGCGGCTTTGTTGTCTTCCTCAGAAAAGTTTTTAACAAGATTGACAATTTCATCACTGAAGCTTTTAAAGCATATTGCTCAAGAGTACGGAATTGCTATTGAAGATTTGACAGCACAGCAAGTAATTGCTTGGTTTGAAAAAGATGGTAAAATTCGACGTGAGCAGGGAATTGAAAGTTCATATTTGAAATGGTGAATTAGGGATATAAACCTCATCTAAGTTGAGAACCGTAGTTTTCGCCCTCACCCTAAATCCCTCTCCCAGATCTGGGACAGGGATTTTGAAATTCTAGCTCCCCGAATCCCATATCTGGGCAATACGGTTCGGTTAAGACTAAAAATAAAAATGTGTAGGTTGGGTTGAGCGTAAGCGAAACCCAACAAAGACAGCACTTACGCAAAATAATCAAAAAACGAACCGCATTCGCGCAGCGTCTCCCTCTGGGAGAAGGACACAAAGGAATAAGAGTTTCAGAAAGTTATTGCGTAAGTCCTAAAAGAGAAAGAAAATGTTGGGTTTCGTTCCTCAAACGCCACGTGCTTCAAGTCGGGGAACCCGCAAGGGCGCTGTGGCTCCCCAACCTACGAATATTCTTAATCGAAGATTATTCAAGAGCCAGTCGTACAAAATTCGTTCTGAATTCTGACTCCTGACTCCTGAATTCTGCTTGATAACATTTGATTTTTCAAACAATTATTTAAGGATTGTAATTGTTAGCACGAGGACTGCGAGCGCCAGCTACGGCTCCTATCATTGCAGCTACTAAACCCAACAAAGAACCAAACACAAACCACCACAATCCAGAACGTAAGTTAGCTGCCGTTTCACGAGCTTGTTGGGTGCTGATGTTTGCTTGTGGTACATTAATACCACCTTGCTGTTGTACCTGGTTTATGACTTCCCCAGCGTTGGAAGCAGCAACACCAAAAGCACCCGATACTCCACTTGCTAAAAGCCATGAGCTAACTGCCAAAGTCGTTGCCCAAAGAATTGCGCCGTTAAGAAGAGCTGTATTGCGGTTCATCGGCCCACAAGCACGGGCTGTAACCCAACCACCAGTAAATAAGGAAATTAGTAAAGCGACAGTTGACCAAAGTCCCGCATTACCCGCAGCGTTAGAGGCAATTGCTCTAGGCGCAGCTGAACCTGCAACTGTACCAGCTGCGATCGCACCAATTATAGAACTCAAAATTAATTGTGTAGCTAAAGAAACTAACAAACCAGCAATAATCGGCCCCCAGCGAACACGATCATGATATTCAGCTACTCGACCTGTTACTACAGTGTCAGTAGGAATAACGTCATTACCTGTCCGATTTACGTATGACATCGCTTATGTTCTCCACTGCTTTTTCAGCAAAGTTCCTGCTCAGGTATATTCATGTTTATACCTATAATTAAATAACTAAACCATATGCTTTAATATCTATCAATAGAAAGAGTTAATTACTCTATCTTTAGTTAGAAAAAATAGACTTTATTTGGCAACTTTTTAATACAGTTTATGATTTATTTAGAATCTCAATAATTATTTATAAATTCTTATTTTGAAAGTTTGTAAATTAAAATTAAATTATTAACTTCCACAACAAACCAGCTTTAGTAGTGTATGCAATTAAACTTAAAACAAGACTAAATTACGAATTACGTTAACGTCACGTAAAGCAAGTCCGCGCTGGCGGAACCTCTCGTAGAGAGCGTCATTACTTCCCTTGTGCCGAGGGAAGTCAAGGTAATACTGCGTAGGTTTTGGCAAAAAAATAAAAAATGTGTAGGTTGGGTTGAGGAACGAAACCCAACCGAAGAGCGTGATTTGTTGGGTTTCGCATTGGCTCAACCCAACCTACAAATATTATTAACCGAGTAGTATTGGTGTTGGCGTAGCGTCTCGTAGTAAGGACTTTAGTCCTCATTTGAGGGCTGTTCGCGGAGCGTTCCCGTAGGGTAGCCCTCTCTACGAGACGCTATGCGAACACTACAAACTAATATCAAGATTTTTTACATTACTTAATCTAGTTTGATTTATTCTCACCGACTTACTTATTACGAATTATTTTAACAGCAGTACCTGTAGCAGTAATCAGCAAAAGAACTCCTGACTGGTCAAGATTGATTGTGCCAGTATCAATTTCAATTCCGATTACAGCATTTGCTCCTAAACGTTGTGCCCGTTGTTCTAATTCTTCTAATGCCTTGCGTTGACCCTGCTCAAAGAGACGCTCATAGCTACCAGTGCGTCCACCGATAATATCTCGAATACCAGCCAAAAAATCCCGCAAGAAATTGCTGCCGTAGACTATTTCTGCTGTCACAATACCTAAATATGACTCAATGACTGCTCCTTGAATCACATCAGTGGTAGTTATAATCATAAATTAACCTCTTAGAAATAATATAAGTTAATATTTATTATTCAAAGTTGATCAAAATACTTGAGCAATTGTAACTTTGATGACAGAATACCAGTTTGGTAAATATTATGTTACACAATTTTAGATTGTGCTTCGACCTTTAGTATTGTCCTCAACATCAACCATGACTTAAAGGAACATTTTACTGACTAAATTTATCTTACCGTGTAATGACCAAAAAGAGTATGAACGCCGGGATGACGACTTCTCAAAGGGTAATATCAAAGACTAAAAATGTGAGACAAATTGGATACAGAATCACCAAATTCTTAAATTCAATAAAAAACAGGAATGAATGACAAACCCTATCAACTTGGCGCATCAACATCTAGAATTAAGTCAGATGCCTGTTGAGATTTTCCGGTTAACACGTATAACTACTCTGACTTTTTACGGCATCTGGAAAACCTGACTTCTATTTCTTAAGGAGAGAGACTCTGATTTTCCCCCTTAAAGCATCGGCAAGGGGGTTAGGAGGTTAGGTTTTTAGTGGACTTTTCCACATAAGCTGAATTGTCAGGTATAACTACGGACTAAAAAAAGTGCCATTTTGCGGCTGTACTGATTTACCTGTCGGGTAACTTGATTTGAACCTTGATAGCTGATACTTGATTATTCAGTAAAAACTCGGTTAGACAGTGCTGATTGTAAAGGAAAAGTAGATGAACTATTAATATCTTAATTAATACGAATAAATACAGTTTTCAAAAGTCCATATTTTTGTTTTAATGTACAAGAAAAAAAGTTCTCTAAAATTTCAGGAAATTTACTGTGTACAAGCCAACATCATTCGTGTTTAGTGTGGTGTTACTAGGATATTTTGCCTTCACCATACCTTCAGTAGCTCAGGCTCAGGTATTAATGGCACAAGCCAAAAACCCAGAGTTAAAGCAACTGCTAGAAGAAGGACGGAGATTAGTAGATACTGGAGATTATGGTGGTGCGATCGCAATTTATCAGCAAGCAGCTAGGCTAGATCAAAAGAATGCTAAAATCCATTCAGGCATTGGCTACTTATACGCTCAACAGGGAAATTACCAGGCAGCATTAACAGCTTATCGTCGGGCGATCGCCATCAACCCTAACAACAGTGATTTTTACTACGCTGTGGGTTACATCAAAGCCAATTTGGGCGACACGGCTGGGGCGAAAGAAGGTTATCGTCGTGCCATACAGTTGAACCGTAACAACGTTAATGCCTATTTGGGATTGGCTGTGACGCAATCGCGTATGGGAGACTATACTGCTGCTACCTGGGCATACGAACAAGCAATCGACTTGGATAAGAACAACGCCCAGACTTATGAGTTGATGGGTTCAATGTATAAACAGAGACGACAAACCAAACAAGCCAACAACTTGCTTCAGAAAGCCCGTGACTTGTACAAGCGGCGCAATGACTCAGATGGCGTAGAAAGAGTAGAAGCCATGCTGCGACAGTTAGGAGGATGAGGTTAATCTAACTGGCGTCCCGTTAAAATAATTCGTAATTCGTAATTACGTTTTCTGAGGGGGATTTAGACCCCGACACTTTCACGTGCTGCCTGTGGAGGCAGGGGAATTAAACCCCATTACTTTGTTAATTCCACAAAAATATCTTCCAGATTCGGGGGACGCACCATCATTCCGGTTTTATAAAAAAAGTAAAGGTTCAAAACCGGACTTCGTCCCGCTACGCGCTTTCGCCCCCAAGTGGCGCGTTCGCGCTAGCGTCTCGTCAGAGAAAAAGTCCTTGTATCTGAAGCTGACTTTTCCCCTTATCTCCTTGAGGGAGCGATGTCTACGACTGCTGTGCCTACGCTTACTATAGCTCTATCCAAAAGTCCTATTCTCTCGTAGATTATTGTCATTAAAACTAATTTGTTGAGAATAAGGGAGCATCTTAATTTTGCTTAAATCTTTTCCCTCACCCCCAGCCCCTCTCCCAACCCAGAACCCTTGTTTTGACGTAGCACTGCTACGTCAAAACAATTCTTTTTCACTCCTATGTCTAGTGTGAAACCCTTGCGATGAAAGTTGTTTCACCACTTAATGGGAAAAGTCAGATGCATTGAACAGCTTCCCTCTACAACACACTGGCTCGCTTAAGTAAGTCGGCAACAATAAATCAAACTATATTACGAAACGTAAATACACCTGAAACCCTTATAAATGACTAAGGACAAATAACAAATGACAGCCTTAGCCAGTTAGCTTTATTTGCGTCGCTCTACTTAAGGTGTATTTCAAAAATCAAATATGAGTCTCAAATATAATTACAAAAAACTAAATATGTTTTATTAATCCTCAGATAACTCAATCTTTACTTCTTGCCATAACAACCTATGGTACATAGTTATATTGTAATACTTTAGTTGAAGCTTGCTATTACTTAGTATGGAATCTCATCACCCATTGAAGCTAAACCGTCGCCAGTTTTTGCTACGTTCAGGTATCACAGCCGGTGGAATTATTTCCACAAATTTCGTCTCAAAATCACAAGTTTTTGCCCAAGCACCTGCAATTATCACATCAGAGAAAATGCGCCCTGCTATATCTTATGGTGTAGCTAGTGGAGACATATCTAATGATAGCATTGTCATCTGGAGTAAGAGCGATCGCCCTGCCAAAATAATCGTAGAATATTCTACTAGTGAATCTTTTAGAAATGTGCGGCGAGTTGTGGGGCCCGATGCTTTAAAAAATAGCGACTTTACAGCACGACTTTATCTGAGGAACCTGCCACCAGACCAACAATTATTTTATCGGGTAATCTTCCAAGATTTAGATTATAAAGGTACGTACAGCGCTCCTGTCAAAGGCACTTTCCGAACTCCCCCTAAATCTGGGCGAGATGTATTCTTTGTTTGGGGTGGCGACACCGCCGGTCAGGGATGGGGGATTAATCCTGATTTGGGTGGGATGAAAATTTACGAAACTATGCGCCAACTTAATCCCGATTTCTTCATCCATTCTGGCGATAATATTTATGCCGATGGCATCATTGAACCAGAAGTAATTCTAGACGATGGCACAATCTGGAGAAACATCACTACACCAGAAAAATCCAAAGTAGCGGAGACTCTCACAGAATTTCGTGGTAACTATATCTACAATTTACTGGATGAAAACATCAAGCGTTTCTACGCTGAAGTTCCCATATTGGCACAGTGGGACGACCACGAAACCACAAATAACTGGTATCCTGGAGAATTTCTCCAAAACGATGACCGATATACAGTTAAAGATGTGAACTTGCTAGCTAGAAGAGCAAGACAAGCATTTTTAGAATATCTGCCTATTGGATATACAACCAATAATCCAGACAAAGCCAGAATTTATCGCTCCTTCAAGTATGGCCCATTATTAGACATTTTCATGCTGGATGAGCGCACCTACCGGGGGCCAAATACTCCCAACAATCAGCCAGTACCAAGTAAAGAAACAGAATTTTTGGGCATAACACAAATACAATGGCTGAAGAAGCAGTTGCTGTCATCAAAAGCAACATGGAAAGTGATTGCTAGTGATATGCCTTTAGGGCTGATAATTAGAGACGGTAGCACTGATTTTGAAGCTTGGGCTAATGGAGATGGCCCGGTTTTAGGAAGAGAACTAGAAGTTGCCGATTTACTACGATTTATCAAAAATAAAAATATCCAGAATGTTGTTTGGTTAACTGCTGACGTACATTATGCAGCAGCCCACTATTACGACCCCGCTAAAGCACAGTTTACCGACTTTAAGCCTTTTTGGGAGTTTGTCGCCGGGCCTCTTAACTCCGGGACATTTGGGCCTAACCAATTGGAAAATACCTTTGGCCCACAATTAATATTTCAAAGCCTTCCTCCAGATACAAAACCAAATCGACCCCCAAGTGAAGGTTTGCAATTCTTTGGAGGAGTTAAAATTGATGCTGATTCAAAGGTGATGACCGTATCACTGCGTAACTTGGCGGGGAAAACTATTTACAGTGTAGATTTACCGCCAGAAAAATAAATCATCAAAAACTTAGCGAAATATAGCCAGTTAGATAGAGTAATTACGCAATTTTTTACTCTTAGGACTTACGCACGGACTACGATTTTACGTCATTACGAGTGGAGCGAAGTAATCGCAAAGGCTTAGTTTTTCGTCACGAGTGCGTAAGTCCTAACTCTGTAGACCTCTTGAATAAATCAAAAATAATTACTTCTAACATCATGTTATCGTTGAATGTTATGGAATTTGTTTGCATAGTTACTAACATCTATGACATTAATAAAATATAGATAATTAACTAAATAGGAAATAGGAAAATTGAATGGAAGGTAAAAGATTTATCCGCACTCTGCGATTAGAAAACTTCCTTTCTTATGGAAGTGAGGGTGAAGAAATTGAACTGCAACCTTTGAATGTATTAATTGGATCTAATGCTTCTGGGAAATCTAATTTTATTGAAGCAATTGGAATTTTAAGGGCGACACCGACAGACTTACCCGCCCCATTTAGGCAAGGGGGAGGCATTAGCGAATTTTTGTGGAAGGGTGGACAAGAAAATCCAGTAGCCAAAATAGAAGCTACTTTAAATTATCCTCAAAGATCCCAAAATTTGCGCTATTATGTGAACCTGACTTCAATTGTTAACAGACTAGAGTTAGTGGATGAAGCTATAGAAAATGAACAAAGATATACAGGTCAAGCAGATGTCTATTTTTACTATCGTTACCAAAGAGGTCGTCCCGTTTTAAATATCAACCAAATGGAGAATAATGGAGAACCATTAAAACGCTCTCTTCGCCGAGAAGATTTGATTCCCGATCAGTCTGTTTTATCTCAAATAAAAGACCCAGATTTGTATCCAGAACTCTCTTATCTCAGCACAGAATTTTCCAAAATTGCTTTATATCGTCACTGGCAGATGGGACGATATTCAGAACCAAGAAATGCTCAAAAAACTGACTTACCCCAACATCCTTTACTAGAAGATGGGAGTAATTTAGGTTTGTTTTCAAATGATTTACAATACAAAATAGGTAGGAGAAAACTTATTGAAAAGCTCAAAATTTTTTATGAATCAGCAGAGGATTTCGATGTAAGAATATATGGTGGTACAGTACAAATATTTATTCGTGAAAAAGGACTTATTCAACCAATTTCTGCAAATCGTTTATCTGATGGTACACTTCGGTATTTATTTTTAATGGCTTTACTGCTTGACCCAACTCCACCACCACTTATTTGTCTTGAAGAACCAGAGATTGGTTTACATCCAGATATTTTACCGACTATTGCAGAAATGTTAATAGAAGCATCAGGGCGAACTCAAATCATAGTTACTACCCATTCTGATGCTTTAGTTTCTGCTTTAAGTGAATATCCTGAATCAGTCCTGGTGTGTGAACGCGATGAAAAAGGCTCTCACCTCCGCCGCCTTGAACCTGATAAACTGAAAAATTGGCTAGAAAATTATAGTCTTGGTGACCTCTGGCGGATGGGTGAAATTGGGGGAAATCGATGGTAAGTGAGGTGAGGATTTATATAGAAGGTGGTGGAGATGGAAAGAATACTAAAGCTTTAATTAGACAAGGATTTAGTCAATTTTTAAAACCACTTGTAGAAATAGCTAAAAGTAAAAAAGTTAAATGGGATCTTACTATCTGTGGTTCTCGTAATAACGCTTTACGTGATTTTAAAAATGCTTTAAAATCTCATCCAGAAGCCTTTAATGTGTTACTTGTGGATGCAGAAGCATCTGTTACCACACAGTCTCCTTGGGAGCATCTGAAGTTTAGGGATAATTGGGATGCACCATCAGGTGTTGATGATAGTCATTGCCATTTAATGGTACAAGCAATGGAAGCTTGGTTTATTAGCGATATCGTAACTATGAAGACATTTTACGGACAGGGATTTAAAGAAAATCCTATTTCCAAGAATACTAATGTGGAGACTATCGACAAAGATAGTTTAGAACCAACCTTAAAAGCTGCAACTCGTAGCACTACAAAGGGTGAGTACCACAAAATCAAACACGCCTCGAAGCTTCTAGAATTGTTAGACGTGGGCAAAGTACGTCAGGCTTCGCCATACTGCGATCGCCTTTTTACCACAATCACAGCAAAAATGGGTGTATCAACTAACAATCCCAGCCAAGAGTAAAATATTCTTGAGCGATCGCCCTTTGCCTATAACATCACGTTATCATCGGATATTGTGGAATTTCCGCTCCTAATAGCATCTATGACCGCTTCTCACTCTGAAACTCCATCTACCAAACCCAACGCGAGTACTTTTATTTCCGACCATCGACAGGTAGACCGCAGCAAGCTAAGTCAAATGTACCTGCACTATGTCGAAACGAAGGATAAATATCCTCACGCCGTATTGCTGTATCGGGTAGGAGATTTCTTTGAATGCTATTTTCAAGATGCTGTGAAACTAGCGCAAGAATTAGAATTAGTTCTCACTAGTAAGCAAGCTGGAGAACAGGGACGGGTGGCGATGTCTGGTGTTCCGCATCACGCTTGGGAACGCTACGCGACGATGCTGGTAGAAAAAGGCTATGCAGTGGTAATTTGTGACCAAGTGGAAGATGCTTCTGAAGCTGCTGGGAGATTGGTGCGGCGAGAAGTAACACGTATTATTACCCCCGGTACTTTGCTGGAAGAGGGAATGCTCAAATCCAGTCGCAATAATTACTTAGCAGCAGTGGTAATTGCCGCAAATCATTGGGGTTTAGCCTATGCAGACATCTCTACAGGGGAATTTCTTACCACTCAAGGTAGTGATTTAGAACATTTGACACAAGAATTAATGCGCTTGCAACCTTCGGAAGTGTTAGTTCCGACAAATGCGCCCGATTTGGGTAGTTTGCTGCGTCCGGGAGAAACTTCGCCACATCTTCCCCAATGTTTACCACCATCATTTTGCTATAGTTTGCGATCGCAAGTGCCTTTTTCTCAAGGTGAAGCTAGACCGAGATTATTGCAGAAATTTAAGGTGCGATCGCTCGAAGGACTTGGTTGCGATCATCTTCCCCTAGCCGTCCGTGCAGCCGGCGGTCTTCTGGAATACTTGGAAGATACTCAAAAAGAAAACCCTGTCACCCTCCAAAGACTCCGCAGCTACACCCTTACTGATTACCTAATTGTTGACAATCAAACCCGCCGTAACCTAGAAATTACCCAAACCGTCCGGGACGGCACTTTTCACGGTTCCCTACTCTGGGCATTAGATAAAACTAGTACAGCGATGGGTGGGCGGGCTTTGCGACGGTGGTTATTGCAACCGCTACTCGATATTAAAGGCATTCGCGCACGTCTTGATACCATCCAAGAATTAATCGAAAATACGCCACTGCGTCAAGATTTGCGGCAGTTATTACGCCAAATTTATGATTTGGAACGCCTCACAGGTAGGGCGGGTTCTGGTACAGCTAATGCTAGAGATTTAGTAGCTTTGGCAGATTCACTCTCACGCTTACCGGAATTATCCAACTTAGTAACTGAGGCGCGTTCTCCATTTCTCAAAGCTTTGCAGAAAGTCCCAAGTGTGTTGGAAGAATTGGCACAAAAGTTACACGCACATCTTGTAGAGTCACCACCCATACTAATCAAAGAAGGCGGATTAATTCGCCCCAGTGTAAATCCTCTGTTGGATGAAAGAAAGGCAACTGTAGAAGCAGACCAGCAATGGATTGCCAACTTGGAAGTTGATGAAAGGGCTAAGACGGGAATTTCGACACTGAAGGTAGGATTTAACAAAACTTTTGGTTATTACATCAGTATTTCCCGCAGCAAAGCTGACCAAGTACCCGCTAATTATATCCGTAAGCAAACCCTGACCAATGAGGAACGTTACATCACCCCTGATTTGAAAGAACGAGAAGCCCGCATTCTCACGGCGCGAGATGATTTAAATCAGTTGGAATATGAGATTTTTACGGCGTTGCGAGAAGAGGTAGCACAAGAGGCGGAGGTAATTCGCAATCTATCTCGTGCAGTGGCGGCCGCAGATGTGTTGTGTGGTTTAGCACAGTTGGCGGTGCATCAAGGTTACTGTCGTCCCGAAATGTTGTCAGGAAGGGAGATAAACATTGTTGATGGTCGTCATCCGGTGGTGGAACAGTCTTTACCTGCGGGTTTCTTTGTGCCGAATTCGACGCAATTGGGAGAAGAGTCATTAGTCATTAGTCATTTGTCATTAGCAGATAATCAAGGACAAATGACCAATGACCAAGAACAAATGACCAATGACCAAGGACAAATGACCAATGACAATCCCGATTTGATTATTCTTACCGGGCCAAATGCCAGTGGCAAAAGTTGTTATTTGCGCCAGGTGGGATTGATTCAGTTAATGGCGCAGATTGGTAGTTTTGTACCAGCGAGGTTTGCTAGATTGGGAATATGCGATCGCATTTTCACTCGTGTAGGTGCAGTAGATGATTTAGCAACCGGTCAATCTACCTTTATGGTGGAAATGAATGAAACCGCAAATATTCTTAATCATGCCACATCTAGGTCGCTGGTACTATTAGATGAAATTGGCCGTGGGACAGCAACATTTGATGGTCTTTCCATCGCTTGGGCAGTGGCAGAATATATAGCAGTGGATATTCGGTCACGCACAATTTTTGCCACCCATTACCACGAGTTAAATGAACTGGCCAGCATTATACCGAATGTGGCTAACTATCAGGTGACGGTGAAAGAATTACCCGACCAAATTATCTTTTTGCACCAAGTCCAGCCAGGAGGTGCTGATAAGTCTTATGGAATTGAAGCGGGAAGATTGGCGGGTTTACCGGCCGTAGTTATTCAACGAGCAAAACAAGTGATGGGGCAAATTGAAAAACACAGTAAGATTGCGATGGGACTGCAAAATATCGATGGGTAAGCAAGTTCGTAGTCAGGACTTTAGTCCTTATTTTCTAAAGACCTCTTGGAAAAGTCCCTAACACCCCACCGCCAACCCCAATACGCTTGGGTTAAGGCTAAAAACTAAAACTGGCGTAGGTTGGGTTGAGATGAGGGAGATGAGGGAGATGAGGGAGTGAGGGAGATAAACAAAACTCCTAACTCCTAACTCCTAACTCCTAACTCCTAACTCCTAACTCCTAACTCCTAACTCCTAACGCCCAATATCCAATCTATGCCGAAACCAACCGACGTAAAGATTCAGCACGACGTTTAGCAATAGAGTTATTTGGAGACAATTTGAGTGCTTCTTCGTAAGCTTGTAACGCCTGAGTAGTTAATTTTTTCTTCTCATAGGCGTGACCGAGATTATTTAATCCTGTCACGTAGTCTGGTTTAGATTTGAGAGCTTCTTTATACTGACGAATTGCTAAGTCATATTGCTCTTGGGTAAAATAAATATAGCCCAGTCCGTTGTAGATAGGGGCAATATCCTGTTCTCCTTCCTCTTCGGAAGCTTTGAGAGCTTTTTGAAATAGCGCGATCGCTTGAGAATACATTTTTTTCTCTGAATAAATACTGCCTAACTCATAATATTCTTGAGTCGTACCCTTTTCTTTCTCTAACTTCTTTCGCAACCTAGCAAAAGAGCCTTCAATCTTGCGAGTTTTGAAAATCTGGCGAAAAACACTCACGGCTGCAATTGTGAGTATAACCACCAAAATTGACAGATAAACAACGGCTAAACTGTTATCCATTGCTACAAATATTATAAAGTTGCTTCGTAATCTATTATCAGTCTATTGTCCTTTGTCCTTTGTCCTTTGTCCTTTGTCATTTGTCATTTGTCATTTGTCATTTGTTATTTGTCCTTTGTCATTTGTTATTTGTTATTTGCTAATGACTAATGACTAATGACTAATGACCAACTTACGGTAAACCCCAATATTGAGAGCGTTGCTGGAGCCAACCTTCTTCTAAGTAACGAGCGATCGCTTTATTCACATTTCGTCTGAACTCATCGTATTGCAATCCCTTGGGCATGACTACAGACAAGGGTTCAGTTGATAGCTTGGTTGACAGTAGTCGATATTGCGGATATTGTTGCACCCAACCGCTCAAAATGCTAGCATCTGCGCCAAAGGCAGCAGCAGCATTATTTTCTATTTTCTCTCGCGCTTCTTGATATGAATTCACTCCTACCAACTCGGCATTTGGTAGATAGTATTGCACTTTAGCGATGGTACTAGAGTTGTTGAGTACGGCAATTTTCTGTTTTGCCAAATCACTCAACTGCTGTACAGAGTTATCTTTTGTGATTAATACAGTGCTATCTAAATAGTAGGGAACACTGAAACTAACTATACGAGAGCGTGACTCGGTTGCTGTGACTCTAGCGATCGCAAAATCAACTTTCTTATCTAAGACTACAGACAGGCGATCGCGATTCGCTACAGGTTGAAATTTTACAGCCTCGGCTTTACCAACCAAATCAACTGCCAAACGCTTTGCCAAGTCAATTTCTAAGCCTTGTAAATTCCCATTGGCGTCTTTAAATCCCAAGGGACACAAGTTATCTTTAACGGCAACATTTAAATAGCCACGCTGCTGAATTTCTGGCATTTCGGCAGCAGATGCAGTTAATCCTGTCGCCACTATATAAAAGCAAAAAAACCAAAAAATAGTGGCGGATAATACCAGATGTAACCGAGTAATTACTTGCCATCTGTTACATCTGTTATACATCCCTTAACACCTTTATCCTTTAGCTTGATTTGCCAATTCAGCAACTTTGCCGAAGCTAGCTGGATCGAGGACTGCCAATTGCGCCAACATTTTGCGATTTAGCAGGATATCAGCTTTTTTCAAGTTCCCGATCAACTGGCTATAACTCAAGCCATGTTGCCTTGCAGCAGCGTTGATGCGGGTGATCCAGAGGCGACGAAAATCGCGCTTTTTCTTTTTGCGATCGCGGTAGGCACTCCGTAGTGCCTTCATCACTTGTTGGTTGGCAGTTCTAAATAGAGTTGAATGGGAACCGCGAAAACCTTTCGCTAGTTTGAGAATTTTATTGCGGCGCTTTCGAGCTACATTACCGCGTTTTACCCGAGTCATAACTTATTTCCTAAAATACTTACAAATATGGGAGCATCAAGCGCACGTTCAGTTCATCGCGTTCATGTACAAGCGCACTCTGGCGCATACCACGCTTTTTGTCGGAACTTTTATGTTCTAAAAGGTGGCTTTTGAAAGCTTTACGACGGACGATTTTGCCGGTGCCGGTGGCACGGAATCGCTTCGCTGCTGCTTTACGAGTCTTTAATTTAGGCATGGTCTAGCTTTGATTCGACACGATCCACTATTATATACTATGAAAATTGCTATAACTGCAATTAAATAAAGGATTTTACCAACTGCGATCGCTCTAGATCAGCGATCGCGAGGCTTATACCAATGGTAAAAATGACTACATCGGTGCTTTCATGGTTCTGACAATTCAGGTTATGTGGAAAAGTCCACCAAAAACCTAACCCCCTAACCCCCAACCCGTTGCGGGAAGGGGGAAATTCAAAGTCTCTCTCCTAAAAGGAAGAGAGAAATAGAAGTGAGGTTTTCCAGATGACCTGAATTGTCAGTTTCATGGTCAAAGCACGGTGTAAAGAGATGGGAAAAAGCCAAAGCCATTGATTATTTAACTTTTTTTAGTGGCGGTGACTTTGGGATCTAAAACAATTTGTGAACCAGATTTATTGGCATGGTAAGTCCAAAATTGGCCTTTAACCTTGACAATTACTTCCCAGCCCTCAATTGGGTCGAACAGCTGGATGCAGATTTCACCAAAGTTAAATTCGCAGGAATTTCCAAAGGTTTTTGGTGTAGCTTGAGTAATTTTTAAATCAGCAGTTGCTACCCCAGAACGGTTTGAAGCATCGTTCAAAATTGTATACGCGATCGCCTTCGGCAATATCTGTAAAGCGCTCACCTTGGGATCTAAAACGATTTGTTTTCCAGATTTATCTACATGATAAGTCCAGGAATATTGCCGAACTCTGACAACTACTTCCCAGCCCTCGATGGGGTTGTATTCCCTGGTGCAAACTTCTCCGAAATTGAACAGACAGGGGTTAGCAAAAGTTTTCGGTATCACTTGGGTAATCTGTAATTCCCGTTTAGGTACGCCGGAACGCTTAGACGCATCCCGTAAAATTTTATCAGCGATCGCCCTCGGCAAATTGCTTGATTGTGACTGGAGTGTTTGGGACAATTGAGTGCTGTCTAAGGGAGAAATAGCCCCAGCAGAATTGTTTTCAGTAAGCCCAAATCCCCACGATAGTAAGCTTGTCAAAGCTAATGTTAATACATATCTTTTCATAAGTTTCATGATTCCTTGCGATTTATAAAAATACTTTAAACCCTTATCCAGACTAAAATTTAATTTAACGTGAGTTCGATCAACCTCTCCCTCCCAACCTCCCTCTGGGAAACGGAAAGGGAGGAGTAACGAAAAATTAAGCTTTTTACTCCCCTCTGTGCGTCGGAGAGGGGCTGGGGGAAAGGTCAAACAAGACTTGTCGAACTCACGTTAATTTCTGGAGATGTCTGTTGGTGAATTAACGACACATATAGGAAAGTGGCGTTCTAATGCTGGAAACACCGGACAAGGCGCTTGTTGTTGTAAATTCTCCGGTTTACTCCAAGTAAAGGGGGCTTTCTCCTCCGCAGACATCCACAACAGCACCTTGGCTCGTGTCATGGCAACGTAGAGTAAACGATACTCTTCAGATGTTTTCAAATTCTTTGCCACCTCCCATGCCTGACTAACATCCGGTATGATAGACTCTTCGTGGAGAGTAGCGCGAATTTGAGCGCGGGCTACTTCTGATAAGGTAAAGTCGCCTAAAAATTGGCTTTGGGGAGGAACCCAAAATCTGCCAGGAATCAAGTTTTCGTGGAGAAAGGGAAGAAATACATAGTCCCAATCTAGCCCTTTAGCTTTGTGCATGGTGATAATTGTCAGTTGACCGCGACGGGTGTAACGTTCTTCTGAATCCTCCGTTTCCACTGGTTCAAACCGTTCCGAACTGACGATTTCACTTAAAGCTGACAGCATTCCCCCCATCGAACTATTGCCAGCTATCTGGTGGTTAACCCGTTCTGCAAGTTTGTCAGCAGTTGCTAATTCTGCTTGATCGTAATTTAAGGTCAAGGCGAGAAAGGAAATTAGCTGGTAAAGAGGAAGTTCCAAACGAGCGCGAAGTAAATTGCGACACAATCGGGCGGCTTTTTGTACGGTTTCTGATTGCGGTGCTGCTAGGGGGCCAGGATACAAAAACTCTTCTGGTAAACTAGCAAGAATATTCAGGTCTTGAGTAGGAATTAATTGGCGCTGTACTAATGCTTCGAGGGCCGCTTTGAGGTAATCGGGGGAGTGAGGGCGATCGCAAAATTGCAGTAATGCCAAAATTTCTTGGGGAACATGGGAACGGCGATCGCGTTCTCCTACATCGTAAAGTATAATCTTATGCTCTTTGCATACAGGTGTTAGAGCCTCTGCTAACCATCTTCCTTGGCGATTTTCTCGGACTAAAATCGCTGCACTATTTTGTGTTGGGTCTTCACCAAATAACTTAATCACCCTTTGAGATAATAATTCAACGGTGTGATGAATATCACGCGGTCTATAAAGTTCTAGTCCTCGTCCGACTGGTGCGGGGTTAGCGTTAGGTTGGGGATCACCAGCTTCCACAGGGCGAATTGTCTGCAAGCGAAATGGTACTTGTCCGTTGTCAGGAGTTTGTTGTTTGTTGTTGGTTGTTGCTAACCATTGATTATTGATCCATTTGAGAGCAAAGTTAGCAGCTTCAATAATAATTCTAGTACTGCGACCAGCTTGATCCATCGTTGCCAATCGTTCGATGCGATCGCACTCCTCACAAAATTGCCGGAAATAAATCGGATCGGCTGGAGTGAAGGTAGAGTTAATCGCCTGGTTAGGGTCGCCAACTCGGACTAAATTCAGTGAGGAGTTAGGAGTTAGAAGTGAGGAGTTAGGAGTTAAAAGTGAGGAGTTAGGAGTTAAAAGTGAGGAGTTATCTCCCTCATCTCCCTGATCTCCCTCATCTCCCTCATCTCCCTGATCTCCCCCATCTCCCCCATCTCCCTCATCTCCCTGATCTCCCTCATCTCCCTCATCACCCGCCAAAATTTCCAACAGCTGCGTCTGTAGTGGGCTAGAATCTTGCGCTTCGTCTTCAAAGACGGCGAATACTTGATTTTGCTCAATGCGACGGGCACTGTCGTTTTCTAAAACGCGCAGTGCGGCTAAAATCATATCGTCATAGTCAATGAAGTCACGCGATCGCATTAAGTTTTGATATTGTTCATATAATCCCGCCGCTATACTCAAAATTGCATATTCGTCTGTGGTTTGTTTACTCCACTCCCGCAACAATTGTGGCGATATTCCAGAACTTTTTGCCTCATGAATTACCGTATTCGCCAATTCTGGCAATACTTCTGTTCGCAGCACCGATTGACGACGCAACCTTTCGGTCTCTTCTCCGTCAAATTGATGACCTTCTAATAACCGCAAATATATATCTGGATTATTTACAATCCATTGTTCTACAGCAGTTCGGATAAAACGGTGACTTTGGGTTGGTGTAATTAATGTGACATTCTCTAACTGCAAACCCGATAAATCAGAGTGGCGGCTGGCAATATTCAAGGCTAGACCATGTAGAGTATAGACAAAAAAGCCTGTCTGTGGTAAAGATAATTTCTTTAAATCTTTACGGATCTTTGCCTTAATATTGGCAGCAGCAGAGCGAGTAAAAGTAACGACTATCAACTGACGGCGGGAGGATGAACGTTCATATTGACGGGCGATCGCGATCGCCGCCGCCGCCGCCATACCCGTAGATTTGCCTGCACCAGGAACGGCTGAAATAGCCAAAGGCCCAGATTGCCAGTCAGCCATTTGCTGCTGTCCAGGACGTAGACTGTTGCGGATTGCTAAAATTTTTTCTGGCAGAGAAGAAATAGGCGATCGCTCAGACAATTCTGAGTGCAGTGATTCTTGAGCCACAGGAGTAGTAAATTTAGAGTCTGACATATCAAATTTTATTTTTAAATAGATATTAAATGTAATTCCCAAATCGCAGATATGAATTTGAGAATCCTTTGACAAAACAAATTTTACAACCCTCTTCCCCTACACTCCCAATACGGTTCGGTTAAGATTTCCCCGCCTATGGCGACCCCTTTAAAAAAAAGGGGGGGGAAAGGTTTTAGCCCCCCAATTTATCGGGGGGTTGGGGGGATCTTCCAGGGCAAAATATCACTAATCGAACCGTATTGCCTACACTCCTACACCCAGCCCTGACAAGGGTTTCACCTTTTCTTAGTCTCATTGCCACTTGACCATTTTTGGGATGATTTTGAGGCTGCTACCGACGATATCCAGGTAGCATGGAAACCGTAAGGAACGCGCTGAGGCATAAGTACCCGCGCTACAGGTTCAGATGTGAAATTTTGGGCATCAATAACCAGTAATTCAGACTGCTTGGCTACCGCATCCCAGACCATCGTCAGCAACCAACCATCGTCCTCAGCAGCAGCACCAGGGCGAGGAGCAAAGGCACTATCACCACCAAAGCGTCCCCGTCCAAATTCATGCAGTTGGGAGCTACCAGTTTCTAAGTCATACTTAATCAAACCATCCAATAATAGTCTGGGTCTCATGTAGGTTGCCTGCTGTGAAGCGTACATATAACGTGTTTTCCGACCCGTAAAATCGTCGTTGATGCGAGGAAATTCTGTCGCAACATCATCCAAAGGCTCTTCTTTCACAACACCCGTCCCTAGGTTGATCCGATAGCGATACAGGCGGAAGTGTTCAAACTCAGTTTCCCCACCTTCACCTTTGTCTTCTTGGGGGATAAATAAGTAAGTATCGGGTGTTCTGGTAGCGAAGAGTACCACTTCATTGCCTTCTTCCCAAGCGTTACCCACATGGTAGAGCATACAGGCAGAAACCTTAAACCAACGGATTGTTCGATTATCCCCGTGGCGGGGTAGGATACCAATACGGCTTGAGTTTTGAGCCTCAAACTTAATGGGTAGCTGACCTTGCATAATTCGCATCGGTTTGAAAGTCAGCGGCATATCTAGGAAAATGGTGTAGCGTTCAGTGATGCCAAAATCATGCATCATCACCGGGGCTGGTATATTAATGGGAACGGTTTGCTTTAATTCCCCTTCTTTTGAAACGACGCTATATTCCAGGTAAGGTGGAGCAATGGGTGAGAAGCCAAACACAATCATTTCACCCGTCACCGGGTCAACTTTTGGGTGCGCTGTAAAGGTAGAAGCGAGTTTGTGGTTAAAGGTATATACACCAATAGTTTCTAAATCTGGAAGCCGGATAAGATAAGGTGCGCCAGCTTCCCAGAGAGCCAACAATTTCCCAGCGTGCAATACACATGAAGTATTGGCAGTATTCTTCATCATCAAGCCGTAGGGTGTGTCAAACCTTGGCAGATTCAGCAGCCCAGGCCAAATTGCTTTACCTTGAGTTTGCTCGACGTTAAACCCATCTGTGCGGATGTAGCGGTTGCGGTAGCTGGCTTTGCCATTGCTAATCTCTACAGAGTGGAGCATTCCATCTCCATCTAACCAGTGATGAAGTCCAATGGGCTTAAATTGCGGATTGGGGCCGTTGCGGAGAAACACCCCTTTTAGTTCTTTGGGCAGTTTGCCTTCTACTGTCAGGTTGTCCGCAGTGATTTCTTTTTTGACTGGTGCGAAGTTGTCAGTTAAATAGAGCTTCGCCATATCGTCCGCGAGAATTTTGGTACTTGCAGTGGTACTGAAGCGACTTATGACTTGATAGGGAACGCGAGCATAATAGCCAGTCCCAATTGCTGTTTGACTAACAATTGATGAGCGCTCCATCTGAACTACGCCTGCCAGGAATTTGCTATCGAGCATCATGCTCATGAATCGTCGCTGTAGAGTAAGTTTGCGACTTGGAGCGCTCACTACGTTTGTAGCTGCAAGCTCTGCTAAAAGTTCTTTTTCCTGGCTATCCAACACACCATCGCTATACATCAGGGAGTTAATGGCTTCGTACAACTCTTCAAAATCTTTGTCTTCAACATTATTCCCTAAATAGGCTTGTAACCAGTCATAACATTCTTCAGGCTGTACTGGTTTATCTACCAACAACAAGGATTTAATTTCCGGATCATCCGCGAGTCCTTTCTCATTTGCCATCCGTTGCAAAAATTCTTGTTCTCCTGGTTCGAGTTCCCCATCAATCCAGGCAATACCAACGAGGAGTTTTAATAACTGCTTATCATCTTTGAACTTCATAAACTTATCCTGTAAGTTATAAGTATTTAGGTAAAGCGAAAGATGCAACATCGGGGGATTTAGGGTGAGCTAGAACCTTTTGCTACCAACAAGAGGACTTTTCTTGTACTATCGAAATGCTTCAATATTTTAATTTTGTAAATAATTTAGGATTGCAAAAATATAAGATTCTGGCTGTTGCCTTGGGAAGTGTATTTGATTGGAAGGATATCATCGCTTATGCAATAGGTATCATCACAGTCCTCTGGTTGGAAAATACAACATGATTACTTGGGACTTGTGGTTAGCCCCTGATGATTGTGATGCTCCAAGCCCGGATTTCTAACAAACGATAAAAATCATAGGGTAAACCAAATTTAGACTAAAGTAGAGGAGTTGAATAAAGTGAAAAAAGCCCTGAAATCAGAGGTGATGATTTTTGGTTTTGACTCGCTGGTATAACTCTTCCATTGTTTTAATAAACGAAGTATCATTGTGCCATAAATCAATTAGGAAAATCCCCTTGTTTATTAATCAAAATTGCTGAGAGACTACTGACAGTCGCCATTTCAATAGTTTGTGGTATATGCTGTAAAATTAGCATTTCTCAGGATTCTATCTGAAATCCTGTTCATAAATCAATACGCTTGGGTTAAGCATTTTTTCCTTCTCTCTGATTCCTCTGTGCCTCTGCGGTAGCCTGCGGCAAGCGGGTTCTCAACGAGACGCAAACGCGAGTGCGTCTACGTTAAAAAATTTAAGTTTGACAAAGAGTTTTAACCTTAACCCAAGCGTATTGGTTGATAAATCAGATGGGAGTCCTATATTGCTCGTTTTGACGAACTGCTATAGAAACCAGAAATACTGGGCTAACTCGTACACTTGAAAAATACTAGGACTTACGCAAGTGTCACAAAAAATAAAAGCTTTTAGTTTGTAGTAAGGGCTTCAGCCCTGATTTTGAGGACTAAAGTCCTCACTACAAACTAAAAATAATATGCCAGTTGCGTAAGTCCTAAATACTTTCAGACTAGCTCATTGACATTTTGCCGTTCTTCGATACTTGATTCGCTAAAGACGGCTGCGTACAACCATCCTGCTAAAATAGCCCCGAATATCGGAGCTATCCAGAACAACCAGATTTGCGAAAATAGTTCTACACCTGCAAATAAAGCAACTCCAGTACTGCGGGCAGGATTAACGGAAGTATTGGTTACAGGAATGCTAATCAGGTGAATCAAGGTGAGTCCAAAACCAATTGCCAGTGGTGCAAATCCTTTCGGGGCACGCCGATCAGTTACACCCAGAATAATCAGCAGAAACATGAAAGTCATCACAACTTCAGTAATCAGGCAAGCAAACAGGGTGTAACCACCTGGAGAGTGAGTCCCGAAGCCGTTAGTAGCCAATGGGTTCGAGCCACTCAAAGAAAATCCAGTTTTGCCACTAGCAATCAGGTAGATAATGCCCGCACCAACAACTGCACCGATTACTTGAGAGACGATGTAAGGTAGTAAGTCAGACCCAGGAAAGCGTTTACCTGCCCACAGCCCAAAGGAAACTGCTGGATTAAAATGACCACCAGAAATATGACCAAGAGCATAAGCCCCTGTGAGGACGGTAAGCCCGAATGCCAAAGATACACCGACTAATCCAATACCCAATGGAAAAGAAGTATTCTCGCTGATTTTTGCGGCATCTGCTGTGTAGGCTGCGGCTAGAACAGCACTACCACAGCCACCTAAAACAAGCCAGAATGTGCCGATAAATTCGGCTAAACAACGCTTCGTGAGAGACATTTTTGGAAAACTCCTTGTTCAACTACAAACGAGTGATGGCTATGTTGCACAATGCTTAATTCATTCCTGTTAACAGGAAATCCATTGCCTTTATTTAGTGATGAAACTCAATCGAAAAAATAGGAATTTGTTTTTTCCTGAATATTTCTGATGATAAAATATGAAGATACCGGAAAACTTAGAATCACGAAAAAAATGCTTAATTTCTTAACAATTTGCTTCTCACAATACGTCATATCAAGGGTTTAGCCAAGGACGTCGCTCTGGTTAAGAAAGTTAAAGCAACTGGCGGCATTAGCCAAACAAAAAATTGAACCAATGCCCCATCTGCTATGGGATGTTTGGACAGTGTTAACAGATTAGATCACAGACTAAAATTAAATTTATTCGTCAATTTGCCAGGAATCCTTAGTTAATTCTTCATCGAGAATTTTCTTAGGACGAACGATGATAATAATTTGTCCTAATAAAGGAATTTCTGGCTCAGTTTCAAACCACTGAAAATCTAATTCACTACCATTTTCAACGACAAAGTAGCTCGAAGCATCCCATTGTCGTTGGGCACGATCTATCACTACTACGACTGGCCCTGTTTGGGTTTGAGTTTGGATGGGGAAGCGATCGCTATTCGCTAAAATTACTACTGGATCTTCTGCCGCCAACAGCACTTGCCAACCTGGTAGCGGCACCCAAGCTTGTTCTCCAGAAAACTTGACCATGCGAAATGGTTCAATTTCCGTGACTACAGGCACAGCTTGCAAGTCTTGGCGTGACAATGGCAACTCGCCAACCACGGGCAAGATTCGGGGTAATTGTTCTTCAAATTCCAGACGGTAAAAGGGTAAAATTGGCGCTGGACGCTGGGGAACGGTAGTAAAATCAGTCAGTAGCTGTTCGATTTGTTTCCTGGCTCCTGGCGTGTGAGCAAAACGCAAACCTTTGGCAATCAGACGCGATCGCTGTTGTAAATCTGTATTTTGGCGTGCCAGTTTCCAAACTTGGTGAGCAACGGCATCCCCAGGATGGGTAGAAAACCCTTCTGGCAAAGTGCGGTAATAGGAGAACTCTTTAATTGCTTTTGCTACTTCCCGCGCCTCATCAGCGTCAACGTTGTGGAAGAAGATCAGTTCGGCGGCGGCGGCGCGTTCTTCTTGAGTGAGCAAACGCAGTTCGTATAAAACATCACTGCCGCGTGTACTGTAGTGCGATCGCGTTGCTTCTGATACTCCAAACTTTTCCAAAGAATTGTAAACTTGAGAACCAACAACCACCTGATTTTGTTGAATTGGCTCAAATCCAGTCGCCTCAAAAAGGTCTTGGGGATTGTAACCAGATTTTAGCAAAGAGGCGATCGCCATTCCCCATTCCACCCAGTTGCCTTGTTTTTGCCTCAGCTTTCGGAGTAACTCTTGTGCTACATCGCTGGTAGCATCGTCTTCGGGATTCTGAGCGTTGGGTGGTAAATCAGTCATAATGGAGTGCGAGCTTCAACTTGAGAGGTCTATTAACACCTCATGAGCAAGTCTTATTCTAATCTATGAACTACCCAGACCTACTGCCTTGATCTCATCTGTGGCGACTTATCTCGACTTTAATTTTGTGGAATACTCTAACAGGTTGCGTCTATCGCCCTTGCGCACCACGCAAATGATTTCAAAAATCAAAGCGACTGCTATAGTGAAATTTTTTCTAATTCAGATGTTTGGACAGGCAGATTTCCTCTGTAGCTTGGCAATTTTTGTGTTGATATATGCAATACAGCTACGTAAAAACTCGTACTATAATTGGGCTATTCTCAACTAAACTTGGTATGGAATATAACAAGATATTAAATATTTAAAGGAAATATCTTATGGATAAGGCCAGTCTCGAAACTGATAAAGTCCAATATCAAGTGATGACTCTCGAACGACCAAAAAAGCTGAAAATCCTCGTAGTTGACGATGAGCCAGATAATCTTGACCTACTCTATCGGACATTTCGACGCGACTTTAATGTTCTGAAAGCTAACAGTGGGGTGAATGCCCTACAAGTTTTGGCAGCAGAAGGGGAGGTAGCGGTGATTATCTCTGATCAACGGATGCCAGAAATGAAAGGAACTGAGTTTCTCAGCAAGACTGTACCTCAGTTTCCCGATACAGTAAGAATCATTCTCACCGGATTTACTGATATTGAAGACTTGGTAGAAGCGATTAATGCAGGGCAAGTCTACAAATATATCACCAAGCCTTGGGATCCAGGGGAACTGAAGGCAGTGGTGCAAAGAGCAGCAGAAACCTACGACTTGCTCAAGCAACGTACAGAAGAATTACGCCGTACTCACGCTCAAATGTCGCTTCTGAGCGCTTTAGTGCAACTAACTCAAGCAGCTTCTAGTTTAGAGGAAACTCTTGCTCCAATTGCTAGAGCGGTAAGTGAGACTTTTGGGGCAGAAGGCTGTATCCTACAGGTTACAGATGGAAATACTCTGGTTGCCACTCAAGGAGTTTACAGCGAAACAGGTACAATAGGAAATTGGCTGTCTCAAGACCTACTAACAAAGCAAGCGATCGCCACCGGGCAAATGCAACTTTCCTTAAATATACTTAAAGATACTAGATTAGTTGATGCTATTTACTACCAAGATACGGGTGTGCAAGCACATTTAGTAATCCCAATTAGCTACCGGAATCAACTCTTGGGCGTATTGTCGCTACAGTGGAAACAACCCTGCACTTTGCGAGAAGATGAACTAATACTAATTAATTTATCAGCCCAACTAGTGGCGATCGCTCTGACTAGTAGTGCTAACCATCAAATCATTCTGTAGTGGTCATTTGTCATTTGTCATTTGTCATTTGTCATTTGTCATTTGTCATTTGTCATTTGTCAAAAACTAATGCCGCATACCCAATACTTTCACTTCGCTCACTACAAGTCCCCCATGCCCAATGACTAACGAAATTCAGTCCATTTTTAACCGTATTGCTCCAGTTTATGACCAGTTGAATCATTGGTTAAGTCTGGGGCAACATAGAATCTGGAAGGAAATGACAGTGAAATGGAGTGCAGCTAAATCGGGAGATACCGCATTAGATTTGTGTTGCGGTAGTGGGGATTTAGCCTTACGTTTGGCAAGGCGCGTGGGAGCAACAGGACAGGTGTACGGAGTGGATTTTTCTGCAAACCTCCTAGAAACTGCTAAAGAACGCTCCCAAAGGCAGTATCCTCAACCTGCTGTTACCTGGGTAGAAGCTGATGTTCTCAATTTACCCTTTGACGACAACCAATTTGATGCCGCAACAATGGGCTATGGTTTAAGAAATGTTAAAGATATTCCCCGCAGTCTCCAAGAGTTATATCGTGTTTTAAAACCTGGTGCTAAAGCCGCAATTTTAGACTTTCATCGACCGAGTAATCTTCAGCTACGTACCTTTCAACAGTGGTATCTCGACAGTTTTGTGGTACCAGTTGCCAACTATTTAGGGTTAAAAGAAGAATATGCTTACATCAGTCCCAGCTTAGATCGCTTTCCTATCGGGAAAGAGCAAATAGAGTTAGCGCGTCAAGTTGGTTTTGCTGTTGCCACACACTACCCCATTGCGAACGGTATGATGGGAGTGCTAGTGCTTAGTAAGTTAGGAGTTATAAGTTAGAAGTTATGAGTTATGAGTAGTGATAAATTCTCATTTATCATTCCTAACTCCTAACTCCTAACTCCTCACTCCTAACTCCTAACTCCTAACTCCTCACTCCTCACTCCTAACTCCTCACTCCTAACTCCTCACTCCTCACTCTAAGCCCTAAACTCCTAACTTTTTTAATTCTTCCTGTGGACTGGTCTCATCTTTGGCTTTATGTGTCTCCCCCGGTACTGGGTGGAATTATTGGCTATTTCACAAATGACATAGCCATCAAAATGTTGTTCCGTCCTTACCGAGCAATTTATATCGCTGGACGAAGAGTACCCTTCACCCCTGGATTGATCCCTGGCAATCAAGAACGTCTGGCTAAGAATATTTCTAATACAATCATGGGGTCACTTTTGACACCACAAGAATTGCAAAATCTGGCGCGGCGTTTGTTGCAAACAGAACGCGTGCAAGCAGCAATTCTCTGGTTGTTGCAACTGGCGATTGAACAAATCAAAACAGATAAAAATCAAAACAGCGCCAAAATTGCAGCCGGAATTTTGCGCGATTTACTAGGGGAATCCTTACCACGATTACTCAAGGTTTTAGCGCGACGTGAAGACTTTTTGGAAGGGCAAATCAATCAAATTTTTGACCAGATATTACTGGAATTTCAACTTAGTGAAGAACAAGCTACGCGGCTTGTTGATTGGTTGTTGGAAGTAATTTTGCCGCCGGATATGTTGCGCCAAGCGATAATTGATTTCTTGACCGATCGCACCATTCAAATTATCGATGATGGCTTCCGCGAAAAAACCAGTGGTACTTATTGGGTAGTAGCAAATTTATTTGGCTTACGTAATACTCTCACACGGCTACGGACTTTTTGCTTGGATGAAAAGGAGGCTACCAATACTCGCTTGCAGGAATTTACTCAAGATTTGCAAATGCGCGATCGCATCAGGAAATTACTGCAAAATTTATCATTACAAAACTTGCCAATGGGAACGGTGCGCCAACTACGAAGGACCACCCGCGAAAGTGTCCGTCATTACCTGCAAAATAGTGGCAGTGATTTTTTACAAGGATTAACTGATTCTGTTGATTGGGAAAATATTGCTGTAGTGCTGCTCAATCGTCTTAGTAGTTCACCTGTTGTAAGCACTTCTTTAGAAGTCATGAGTCAAGAGTTGGCTATAATTTTAGATAAGTATTTGGAAAAAGATTTAGAAGCAATTGTGGCGCAGGTGATTCCGATTTTGTCTATAGATGAAGTGATAGTTGACCGTGTAAAATCAACTTCACCGGCTGATTTAGAAGCTGCAATTGAGGGGATTGTCAAAAATGAATTGCAAGCAATTGTCACTCTAGGTGGTGTTTTGGGTTTTGTTATAGGGTTATTGCAGGCAGTGTTTTTAATATTAAGTCAATATTAATTTTCCTTGGGCCTGTAAATTTCTACCAAATAAAAGCAGATTACTAGCTTTCACTACTTTTTTGCTTAGTCAGTTGCTGCACTAATAATTGCACTCCCAAAGCCACCAAACCAATTGCCACTATACCAAATATCCCGCTTCCTAAAGCAACTACACCAACAACCAGAGTGCGGACAGCAGAAGAAATCTTCACCACCAATGGATTAATTGAATGGATAGGTTTAGTCGCAAAATTTGTAGCGATCGCAATCATCAGCGAATACGCTGCAAATCCCATCCCCCCAGAAATCACCGCCCCAGTAAAACAGCGTAACGGACTCGCTCTCACCTGTTCTTTAGCATCTGTTTGTGGTGTTAAATTTTGATCATTCATAAGATTTTAGATTTTAGATTGGAGCATTAGATATAATTTTTGTCTTAGAGGTTGTTTGAAAAGTACTTGACTGTGATTTTAGGGACTTATCGATCCCCCCTAACCCACGCCAGTCGCTCATGGGGGAAACCCCCATGCGCGGCATCGTCTCCCCTTCTCCCAAGGGGAGAGGCTAGCGCCAAGGGAGAAGACCGCGCTGGCTCCCCTTTTTAAGGGGGGAACCGGAATTAAACTGAAGATGCTACCTGAATACCATGTGTAATTGTCCGAGTCACAAACAATTCTAAGTCTTCATCAACAATTGCTTTCCTCACTTGCAGCTTAACTTGTTCTGCTTGCTGTTGAGACTCAAAAAGAGCAAATACTGTTGGCCCAGAACCAGACATCATTGTTCCTAAAACACCTTCTTGATTTCCAAACAGTTCTCGCAGTTGCAAGACTTGGGGATAGACTGGCAATACCACGCGTTCTAAATCATTACGCAGTTTTTGGGCAATTTCTCCCGCCTCTTTATCCAAGATAGCTTTTACTATTGCTCCCGAATGAACTGCATTAGCACGCGCTACCAAGTTGTCCCTATCTCTAATATAAGAATTACCAAATTGCTCTCGATAGGTTTTGTATGCCCAAGCCGTGGAAACTTCAAGGCTGCGGTATTTTGCCAACACTATATAAATATTATCCAAACTTGGCAGTGGAGAAAGCTGCTCACCTCTACCTGTTGCGATCGCAGTTCCACCCCCTACACAAAAGGGGACATCTGAACCGAGTGTGCTTCCTAACTCCTCTAATTCTGACTGAGTTAATCCCAACTTCCATAGTAAATCTATCCCCACCAACACAGCTGCTGCATTCGTCGAACCCCCAGCCAACCCAGCAGCTACAGGAATCTGCTTATTAACGGTAATCTCCACGCCCCCATATTTAGCAAAGGCTTCGGGAAATTGTCTCACCATTAATTCTGCTGCACGGTATGCCAGATTACTTTTATCTGTCGGTACTTGTGGGTGGTTGCAGTGAACACGGATGCTGTCAGTGCTAATGGAACGCACATCAATTTGGTCTGCAAGACCAATACTTTGAAGTATCATGGCTAACTCATGATACCCATCAGAGCGTTGGCGTAGCCCGCCGGAGGCATCGCCAATGATCTCCAGATACAAATTAATTTTAGCAGGGGCAATTAGGCTGTAGGAACGCATTTTGAAAGATAGAAGCTATAGGTTGCTAGTTGTAAATTGGTGAATTTTGGGTTTTGAATCAAAGCAATCATCTACATATTCACTCTTACAGCGATTTTCAGGTAAATGAACCACAATTATGAGACCTAACCCCCAGCCCCTTCCCTACCTCTCCCTAACCCTCTCCTACAAGGAGAGGGAAGCGGAAAAACTTTTGTTGGTGTCAGGGGAGAAAATCAAAGCCTCTCTCAGAGAGGTCTATTTGTGGTTCAAATACATGAAAACTGCTGTAACTCCTCACTCTTAACTCCTCACTCTTAACTCCTCACTCTTAACTCCTCACTCTTAACTCCTCACTCTTAACTCCTAACTCATTCGCTAAAATTACCCATTGCTGAACGCTGAGGTCTTCGGCTCTAGCTTGGGGATTTATTTTTAATTGTTCCAGTAAGTGGCTCAAGCGATCGCGTTCTATCACTGATTGCAAATTATTTCGTAACATTTTGCGCTTGGCAGCAAACCCCAACTTTAAGAAATTCTCTAATTGTTGGGGATTAAGCGCTGGTATTTCTATTTTTCGAGGACGCAATCGCACCACTGCTGAATCGACTTTTGGCGGTGGCTGGAATGCGGCTGCTGGAACTGTGCAGATTAACTCACACTCAGCCAAATACTGTACCCGCACACTCAACGCCCCAAAAGCTTTTGATCCTGCTTTAGCATATAACCTTTCTGCGACTTCTTTTTGTACCAGCAAGACTATAGAGTCAAATGGTTCGGGGTTGGGGCTAGCGATCGTACCCAATAGTTTCTCAATGATTGGCCCTGTAATGTTGTAGGGAATGTTGGCTACTACCTTATTTGGCTTGTGGAAATTGGGAAAGGCTGCCAGATAAGATGGTAAATCTAGAGTGAGAAAATCGCCTTGCAGCAGTAAAAAATTTTCAGTCTTACCAAGCTGCTTTGACAACAGTTGGCATAAGTCGCGGTCTATTTCAACTGCAACCAGAGATTGCACTAAGGATAATAAACGACGAGTCAGAATGCCAGTTCCGGGCCCAATTTCCAGGACGCGATCGCCTTTGGGGGAGCGATCGCTTTCTGTACACTCTGCTGCTTTAATAATTGCGTCAAGCGCCTTTTCACTTTTAAGCCAATGTTGAGCAAAGACCTTACGCGGTCGGATCATCTGTATTTATTGCCTAGTCTAGTTTTTAGCTTTTTCTCAAAAATTAATTATAAATTTGGAAGTGCCTCTACAGTGCTAGACTCACTGTAACGCCTATCTTCTCTTCCAAACGCTCCGCTGACGGTGTTACGCTGTACATCTCTGGACAAACAGATCATACGCGATAGCGATGCTCTCACTACTAATAGAGAGAGCAAAGGAGCCGTCCCTCAAAGCTCGAATCATAATGTTCCGAGCGCCGCCCCAATCTCGGTCATGTTCGTGACCGCAATTGGGACATTTAAATGTTTTAGAACCGCCTAACTCGTCGTGCTTGTGACCGCATTTAGTACAAGTCTTGCTGGTGTAGGATTCGTTGACGTCAATGACAACAACACCCCGTTTTTTAGCCGCTTGCTTTAAGTGACATTCAAAACGGTAATGCCCCCAAGTAAGCATCTGTCTAGCTGTTTTGGTATGTAACTTGCGTTTAGATTTAACCACCATCTGAGATGTTTCAAATGTTGGCAACAAGATAACTTTGTATTGACTTGTTAAATAATTAGTTACTTGTTTGTGGCATTCATCCACTAAATTACGAATCCTGATTCTTAGGCGGTTTGCTGCTTCGTACATCCGGCGTTTCTGTTTTCTACCAGCAATTGATGCTTTGCCCATAAGTGAGTCAAGGTGAGAACACAATCTTTGAATGCGTCCAATGTCTGCCTTGCCAAACTCTTGAAAAGAATCGCCGTCGTATCCAGTCAAAAATGTCCTCACGCCTGGATCAAGCGCAATTACTTTGTCTAATTCTTTCGGCTCAACCTCCTCTGTTACTGGGATACAAGCAAACCACCGTTTTCTATCTCTGACGAGTTGGGTTGCAAATTCAGTTTTTTGAATTGGTTCTGTAGACTTAAAACTAAGTCCTTTGACCAACGATGGAAACCAAGTCTCACCATTGAAATTAACTTTGTGAAATTTGATTGATTGTGACGGTTGCCGACAACTTCTAAAACTTGCCTCCCCTTTTACCGCCTTGGCTTGTTTCCAAGCGTCCCAAGCATCAAAAATAGCGTTCTCTTTTGGGTGAGATGGTGCAGACTTGACCCACTCAGGTAAGTCTAGTCCTAATACGTAATCCCTCAAAGAATAAGCGCTGGTTATTTTCTCACCTGCTTTCAATGCTGCAATAGCTTTGTTGTAGCAGTAGCGTGATGCCGATAACCAAGATTTCCATTTTTGGTGCAATCCAAGTTCAGGATAAACCCGAATTTTGAGTGTTTTATTAGGCGACTTCTTTTCTTTCTTGTGCCTCGGGTTCGACTTGTAACTCTTCTTTGATTTGGTTTTCAAGCCTTCTGATGGAGTAAAGTCGGCTTGAAAAGCTGTGGAGAATTGCGACGATATCTTGAACGAGTTCGGCGTGTGGAGAGAGACTGATTTGGTTGAGAACCACGATTTTGCACTCATTTTGTTCACATAACCACTCGATAATATCAAATCCGAATCTTGCAAGTCGGTCTTTGTGGGCAACCACAATAACTCCGATATCACCTTGCAGAACTCGTCCCAAAAGAGCGATGAGTCCTTTCCTCCGCATATTGAGTCCTCCTCCCACTTCCTTAACGACTTCAGCGCCGGGATAGAGCGCTGATAATCGTTCAACTTGTCTATCAAGGTCTGCTTTCTGTGGTCTGGTAGAGACGCGAGCATAGACAACAGTGGCGCGTCCTCCGTCTGGTTCTGATTCTTTCTTAATGAACCTTTCGATGTCGTACCGTCTTTGACCTGACGGCGTTTTGACGGTACTGATTTTACCTTCTTCTTCCCATCGTCTGAGGGTTCGCAAACAAACTCCCAGAGTGTTAGCTGCTTCATTTGGTTTCACATATTTAGCCATAAGAAAACTATCGCTGAATATGTACTCATTGTCCATCTTTGTCCAACAAACTAGCGATTAGAGGGATTGCGATCGTAGCAGTGGCGATCGAGTAAATAGGTACGAATTATTTTAACCGCCCTTTTCACTGCAATAAATTTTCGCCACGTTGGTAAATTTCGCGTGCGTAATCAGTCCAAGCACCTTGTCCCCAATAACGAAAACAACTAGTTTGCAGCAAAAGGTTATGTAGGAGAATGTTGCGGTAGTGAGATTGTCTGGTTATAGGTTCTTCTGAGTCAGTTTGCTGTAATGTATCAACTTTTTGATGGAATAAACTACTTAGTTGATACATGGGAGACAACACATTTTCATATCCTTTTACCCAACTGATATGATTTGTCCACGAAGCTCCATCCATGTGAAAATTAGAATTGATTTGCTTTAATTCTCGAATCGAATTTTCTACAGCTTCCGGTTGGCTATTGTCTGCTGAAACTCGCTCCCAAATCTGATGTTGTCCCACTGGCTGACAAGTTGGATAGTCTTCAGGGTTGCATCCAGCAGCTTCTATTAATTCTAAATATTCTGTACCACACATCCCAACAACACCTGATTTTCCACCCCCGTTATTGACCATATCCCGCCAAGCTTGTTTAAAAGCGCTAGGAAATTCATTCATCATCACACCGCCATTTTCACCATCGCCAATTTGGCTAACTATTGGTGGCACTAATACACTGCCAATATGTTGTTTAGATAATGTTTTAGCTTCATAATAAGGCTGCATTTGTGCAACTAATTTAGTATCGGAACCTTGGGTTTTAATTAAGGCTGTAATGCTAATTGTTTCGCCTTGAGAATTACGGGCAATCAGACGATGTGGTAAATGTTTGTGGGTAAGAGATTGACCACTAATTGTTTCTACAGTATGTTCTTGAACAAGTAGCCAGCGATACCCACATTCTTTCAGGGCTTTGACAAATTCAAAGAGAGCATCAGGATGATTTGGTAAGTGCATTTCTGGGGGCGAAAATCCTTTGACTCGCGCTAGTGCTTCCCAGCCAAAAATTGCTGCAAAGTGATGTTGCCATGCGATGATCTGCAATTTAATATCTGCTATAGGTGTGGAAGGAATAACTGCATGGCTCCACATTGTACCCAGCCATTCTACATAAGGCTGATAGGTGCGATCGCAAGTGATGCGTTTGAGGTGATCGAGAACATCACTGCGTCCCATTTGCCTGAGTCCCCACAAAAGATTACCAGAGTAATCCAACATCACACGGGGATTGCAACCTTGATTTACAAGTTCGATGATCAAGTCTCCCATGCGGCTGTAACAATAGGCAAAAGGATCTGCATTGTGGTTATCCCCAACATTTGGATGTTCAAACATATATTGCAGATTGCTGATGAGTGTACCGCCATTTCCAGCAGGTATAGTTGGCTGGTGCATATGTAAGGCGATCGCAAACACAGCATTTACGTCTTCTAAGCGGATATTCGTTGTTGGTAAAAATACTGGTTGCTCATGGTTAACTACAGAGAAAACCTCTGTTTCCCAACCAGAAATATTGGGTAAGCCATCAATGATTTCGGGCAAAGGAGTCAGGGCTGTGGGGAAGGAAAGCATTTCTGTTGCTCCGAAATAAGGGATGGTCTAATTATGCAATCGCGATCGCTCACGGGAATAGCCACAAAGCGATCGCGTGCTAAATCTTCACATTCATACTGCTGGACAAGCTGGGGATTTTGATAACTCAAGTCAAGCTCATTCATGATCTGTTTATAGACTTTTGCGAAGTTGCACGCTTTTAGGGTTTAATGTAGGAAAGGCGTAAGGAATCAAATACTCATCTTCGGAAATTTGTGGGTTTGTGTTGTGATTTCTAACTTCGTAGCCCATAGCTCGCAGAGACTGAAGATAGGAAAAGACATCTTCTGCTTTCACGCCCCATCGGTCTGCAAGCTCTATGGTTGAAAGTTGAGCAGCAGTACCAATACATCTCGTCACACATTGGATTACACGCCAAAGTGGTTTAACTTTCAACTGAGGATGAAAAGTTATTATTCCACTAATTCGGGCATTGTATTGATAATATCCAGATAACTGAACTAAATCCGCTTTTCCTGTAGCTTCAGTTAACTTTTCTTCAAAAGCTTTCCAAAGAGATGTATATAACTGTGTATCAAGAGCTTTCGCACAAAGCTTAACTGAAGACGTTCCCAAAACCCATTCATCATGACCACAAGAAGGATTAACATCTATCACGAATTGATATTCTTCTTCGCAATTATCATTGATCCCTGCTGTAAACAGCCAGCATGAATCATTCAAAGCGTAGGATATATAAATTTTTACAGCTTCAGAAGTTTGTTCTGTTTTCCAAGAAAAATCAGCAGATAAAAATCTGATCATTTTTCCTTTATCTTCATATTTCAACCGAGGTATAGATAAGATTTTTCCAGCTTGATGTAAATCTGTAATTGCAGATTTAGCTTTTTGAGAATAAATTTCTGTTAACTTTCTCTTACGCTGGCGAAAACCTAGTTTTTTATTCTCAGGTAAGTAACTTATAGGGAAAGGTAATTTAAATTTAATTACTTGTTCTAAAATACTAAGAGCCAATATCCGGCCAAGTTGAGGAGGCACTGAATTTCCAATTTGTTCAATAGCAATTTGTCTATTACCAATCAGATCATAGTCATCAGGAATAGTTTGTAATCTCTTTAACTCTGCAATCGAGAATTTCCGATTTTCCCAACTGAAAGGCCCGGTGTATTGTCCTCCCTGCGCTTTAATTGTTCGTACTGGATTGTTTGGATCTGCTTTGTAGAGGAAATTTGAAAATTTTGATCTCCAGCTAAATATTGGGTTAGGATAACCCATTTCTTTTGTATAAAAACTATAGTTAAGTCCAGGTGGAATATGTTCGAGTAGATGTCCAAAACGTCCGCCTAGACCTGTTTCCATTTCGGAAATATCAGCGCCTTCTAGAGCTTCTCCTGCTGAATAATAAGGATTTTGATTCAGAGAATCTGGGCCATGAGTAGGATAGGGAAATAAATATTCGCCTTCTTTTAATCCAACAATAAATAAACGTTCTCGATGTTGAGGTACTCCATAATCAGCGGCATCAAGAATCCGAAAATAAATATTATAGCCAACTTCTCTAAAAGCTTTTTGAATTTCTTGCCAAGCTTTGCCTCCATTGGCACCAGTTATTCCATATACATTTTCAAATAAGAATCCTTTCGGCTTAAGTATATTGAGAATACGAACATATTCTTGAAATAGTGTACCTCTAGCATCAGTTGTTCCAGAAACTCCAGCAGATCTACGTCCAGCAGCAGAGAAAGTTTGACAAGGAGGGCCTCCAATAATAAAGTCTACTTTCAGATGAGATTCAGGTAAATAATCTCTAATATCAATGCAGACAGCTTCAGAGCCTTCTAGCCATTTTTCTGGTAAAGAATTCCTTTGTAAAGTCTGAACATACTTGGCTTCAAGCTCTACCATTTGAATGATTTCAAAGCCAGCATCATGGAATGCAATGTCTAATCCACCACCACCAGAAAATAAGCTGAGTGTTTTAATGGGAGTATGTCTCTGTTGCATCAGCCATTGGCGTAGAGATTTACCAAAATTGTCAGTCCATGCTGGTTCTTGACTGACTTTAAGAATGGCTAAAATATCTTGGAACCAAGTTGTATTAATTGGCTCGGAACCAGACAAATCGAAAGAAAGAGACAACTGTCGCATTGCGTAACCTAAATATAAGGCTTGTCGGTTGTATAAAATACACTTTGCTAAAGGAAAGAGACTAGTACCGCAAGGCGGAAGTCAAAAGTCAAAAGACTTTAATTTTAGGCTTTCTGGCTATTTTAAATGGTCTATTTATTTACGCCGACCTGTACTAGGGGATTAAACCAATTCGCAATTCGCAATTCGCAATTCGCAATTCGCAATTCGCAATTCGTAATTCGTAATTACGTTTTGTAACGGGGATTTAACCCCGACACAAAACTTGCTGCCACAAGAGGCAGGGGAATTAAACCCCCAAACTTTGTTAAGGATTAGAGTAGTGTATTCTATCCATGTGAAAACCACTATATATAATAAAATCCCCTCTCCCTATTACCTCGTAAAGAGAAGAATAAGGTGAAAGGGGATAACTCAGGGTGATGTTAGCTTTCGGAAGTTTCCTGAGAGAACTTTTTATGAACAGTTCTAGGGGATTCCCCATCAGCAGCTACTGTTATGAGATAGTCCATTAAACCATCTGAAAAGGGGAGACGTAGGTGGAAAGTACCATCGGGTTTGATTTTGATGTTATGACCACCAATGTTTACGGCTGCATTTGGTTGGGTTGCTCCGTGAATAATTAACTCAGCATCGGCTACAAACCAAAAATCTCCCTGGGGGGGACTGAAGACCCGAACGATCGCAGAACGGGCTATGAGTAACCAATGTAGTTTACCGCCGTAGGCATCGCCATCAGCAATATAGCCAATTTCAACCATGTAATCGCGATCGCTCACGGGAATAGCTACAAAGCGATCGCGTGCTAAGTCTTCACATTCATACTGCTGTACAAGCTGGGGACTTTGATAACTCAAGTCAATCCCAGTTACATCGTAGAGCCGCACTGCTAATTGGGAGCCGCCTTGTTGGCGCAGCGCTTCCTTCTCAGCCTGGGAAATGTACCAAGATACATAAGCCCATTTGGGAGTGCGGGGTGTGAGAACAACGTTACTCTCTTCTTCAGTGATCTGTTCTTGAGTAATCTCTTCTTCTACATCTACCGAACCAATAGCTGTTTTGCTTATTAACGCTACATTACCAACTGTCGGATCTGTGGGGACAGGACTGAAGACATGAACGATCGCGGAACGGGCGATGAATAACCAGCCATCGCCATCAGCGACATAGCCAATTTCAGCCATGTAGTCGCGATCGCTGATGGGAATTTCCACAAAGCGATCGTGCGCTGTCTCCTCGCATTCATATTGCTGCACAAGCTGAGGACTTTGATAACTCAAGTCAATGCCAGTTACATCATAGAGCCGCACTACTAATTTAGAGCTGCCCTGTTGTTGCAATTCTGCTTTCTTGGTTTGGGAAATTTCCCAAGAGACATCAGCCAATGTATCAGTATGCGGTGTCAGCACAACACTGCTCTCTTCTTGGGTATCTACCAAGGAAATATCTGTTTCATGGGTGAGCGCCACATCATTAACTATGGGATCTGGATGGACAGGACTGAAGACATGAACGATCGCCGAACGGGCGATGAATAACCAGCCATCGCCATTAGCGACATAGCCAATTTCAGCTATGTAGTCGCGATCGGTGATGGGAATTTCCACAAAGCGATCGTGCGCTGTCTCCTCGCATTCATAATGCTGAACCAGGTGGGGACTTTGATAACTCAAGTCAATTCCAGTTACATCATAGAGCCACACTACCAATTGAGAGCCTCCCTGCTGTCGAAATGCAGCTTTCTTGGCTTCGGAAATCTCCCAAGATACATGAGCCGATGTATAACTATGCTGGGTGAGGACAATATTGCTCTCGTCATCGGTATCTACCAAACCAATCGCTGTCTCGGCTGCAATTGGCTTATTGTCAACCGTCATATCAGTTTGTCCATCTAACGCCAAAGTGGTAGCCCAGACTCCCATCCTTGCGCCTGCTGCTAAAGCCGCAGCTGCTGCAAAATCTGTGGAGTCTTCAGCAACATCTTCTGCAACAGGCGGCTCTGCTGGAGATTCTTCCTCTAGCAAATCCATAGTGGGTTCGGCTGCATCCGCCACCACATTCAATTCATCTTCTGGCAATTCTGGCAAATCTAACAGTGAGGATGTTTGTGTGGGTGACGGTTCCACATCGGCTGCAACTTCACCAGACTCTGGTAAGGGCAATTCATCTACTGAGGCTGTATCTTCAGTTGAGGTGATACTCTCTAGCCAGTTCAATTCTGCTTGGAGTTGCTCATCTACCTGATCTTCACCAACTTCTGTGTTCCAATAACTAAAATCTGATGTTACTTCTGGCACATCTAGTAATTGCGGGAGTGGGGCTGTCACATCATTAGATGCTTCTTCTGGAATATTAGCCAAGTGAGGATATGAAGTATTTACTACGGCTGCTGGGGCTTCTATATCCCATGCAATTTCATCAGACTCAGGAATGCTTACATCCGTGTAATTACTTGAGTTTACTGTCTCATCAATCGTGTCAGTTTCTGTTTCTTTGTTGTTAAAGGCAGACCAGGTAGCCGCGCCGATGCCCGTTGCTAGAGCCGCACCACCCGTTAAAGCTGCGGCTCCCAAGTTGTTATTTTCTGACCCATTAGCTACGGCTGAGGTTGTGCCTTCATAGAGGTTAGAGGTATCATTAGTTGTCTCTTGTACTAAATTTGATGTTCCCTCAGTAGCATTTTGGGTCAGGTCAGATTGTGTTTGAGCATAGATGTTGAAAGGAGTGCGATCGCTCGTTTCTTGATCTTGAAAGTGCGGTACTGGCTGCTCCTCAACCATCGCTCCGTTAACAAAGGCAGCTGTGCTGCCATCAAGCACTGCCATTCCTCCATTTTCTCTGCTGGGTGGATGAGGATTTGATTCTGGTAAGTTGTCTGTTTTTTCAGGACGTTTTCGGGAAAACCACCATACTAACGCTCCAGCTAGAGGAGTCAAAAGCAAAGGTAGCAGCAACCAAAATGGTGTTCCCCTGTTTACAATTGGACTGTTTTGTGCAGGAGCAGCTACAAAGGGCTGGTCGCCAAATACAGAAGTAGTAGCACTAGGGGAAGGCGTAACAGCAGGTGTCCTTTGGGCACTGGGGGAAGAGGTGACAGCAGCTTGTGATAGACCGGCTGCGATCGCCTCTGCTTCAATAGTTCTAGCTTGTTCTATCGCTTGCTGTCCTTGGGGTGCCAGGGTAAAGCCGAGAAAATCGACCGTGCTTAAGCTGGGATTTTTTTTGTAAACGTAAACTAAAGGTTGCGAGAAGGGATATTTAGCATCATCTGGCAAAGCTTGATGTAATTGCAGAACTCGTACACCTTGCAGCTTTGACACCTGATTAGCTAACACATAGCTGATGCCGTCTTTGCCCAATTGTTTGATGATTTCTGCGGTATTATCTTCAGTTAGTTGGGTCGCGTTGGGTCCTGTAGTGAAGTCAGCAGTTTTGAAGGCTGGATAAGCACGAAAAGTATCGCGAGTCTCACTCGTGTTCGGGCGATCGATTAACCGAATCTTTCCTGGAGGCCCTCCCACTTGTGACCAATTTGTAATTGTTCCCCGGAAAATCCGGGCGAATTGCTTACTGGTCAAGCTTCCTTTGAAAGGATTCTCTGCACCAACCACGATCGCTATTTTCTCACGATGCAAGCGAACTTGCTCTAGTCCTTGGGCTTTTTCTGCTGGCGTCAACCCGCGCCCCATTGCTACTATGTCGATTTTGCCTTCTAGTAAATCTTTCAGTGCCGTATCAGTGCCGTTAGCAGCAACTTCAACCTTTGTACCAACAAACTGCTTTTCAAAATTTTCTTTCAGCCTTTGGTTGATGGCACCCAAGCTACTGGAACCGTCAATTCGCACTATTGATCCATTCTGCACTGTTTTCGGCAGTGAAAAAGTGGGAGTATCAGGTGTAGATTGTGCCAGCATCGGTGCTGATACCACCAGAATTGCTGCCATCGGGGTCGTAGCAAAGGCAACCCATAATACCAGCTTCACTATCGAATTATCTTTTTTTTCTTGTTGCCACATATGCCCCTTATTAAAGTAAAAAATAGAAAGCCTGCCAGTCTTAATCATTATCTTTTTATGGATTATGCAGGAGACGCGCTAATTATACATCCCTGTTATATTTCTTATCAGTTATTGTAAATATTTGTATCACTATATACTTCGTCTGATTTTAACTATTTCCATTGTGCTGGACAAGATTTAGTTAAATAAAATCGTTTTGTACTTGTTAGGATTTATACTAGTACTAAAATATTACTGAATAATATAGGACTTACCCAAAATCATGAAAAAACGAACCGCCATCGCGTAGCGTCTCCCCTTCTCCCAAAGGGAGAGGCTAGCGCCAAGGGAGAAGTACGCCAAGTACGCCAAGAAATAAGAGTTGCAGAGAGTTTTTGCATAAGTCCTGTGATCATCATGCTTGAAAAATTAGATGTAAGTCTTTTTTGTGATACCAATTCTTTGTCAAGTTGCATAGAATTCGACCCCACCCCTTAGAGGATGTTTGAAAAGTATTTGACTGTGATTTTAGGCACTTGTTGATCCCCCCTAACCCCCCGATAAATTGGGGGATTTAGGGGGATCTGGAACGTTTTGATACCTACAATAGGACTTTTCAAACATCCTCTGAGTCTCCTCCCGAAGAGTGGAGAGGGGAAAATCCAGTTCCCTCCCCGATTTCGGGGAGGGTTAGGGTGGGGTTCTTTATTATGCAGCTTCATATTAAATTGGTATAACCTTTCAAAGCTACCCAGCAACAAGTTTTTATTATTAGATTCCATAAAAAAAGGATATAAGACTCCTACCGTATTTTTGAACAAAACTCAGTACACCTTTATTTATTTTTCCCTATTCCTTATTCTCAACCAGTGATTCCGGAATCAAATATTATTCCTATAGAAGCATTTTGGTTCTACTTAAATCGTATAATAATTCTACAATTTAGGTTATTTGAAGCTATTGAAATTGCCAGACATGAGTCAACAAAAATTCCCCAATCAATCGACTTTAGCAACTACAGCTTGGGTAGCATTAGAAATCATTGTAGTCTTGCTATTACTCTGTCTCAAGGAATTGTTGTTTGATATCATGGCGAGCAACGATATTGACGCTCTACCTTTAGCAAGACAGTTCGCTGATCCTAGCTGGGTTCCAGGAGATTGGTCTGTTAATCAACCACCCCTTTATCGAGTGTTGTTTCAAACTTTATTTGGCTGGATGATAGCAAGTTGGGGATTTCTGGCTAGTTCGATAATAGGGCGGTTACTTTGCTATAGCTTGATAGCTTGGGGATTAGTACTCATCGGTCGAAAGCTGGGATTAAATTTGCTTTTGCTAATGTTAGCGGTTGCAATGTTTCTCTCAGGGAATCAAGGTGTTGCTGCTGGGGAAAGAATCGTAGGAACGCTAGAAACGAAGATATTTGCTTATGCTATGGTCTTGTTAGCTATAGCGTTCATGCTAAATAAACGTTATCGCCTGACGGCTTTTCTCTTAGGGCTAGGAACATCATTCCATATTTTGGTAGGCGGTTATGCAACTCTGTTTGTACTGGGGTGGGTGATTTTAAGACGAAAAAATCGTTTTCCTAGTCTGCGAGAAATTGGGTTTATTATTCCCCTATACCTGATAGGAAGTGTATTCGGTCTGAAAGCGCTGATCGAAGAATTGTCCAGCCCAAACCCTACAAGCCCCATATCAATTTCTTATATATATGTCTTTTTCAGGATGCCCCACCATCTGAATCCCTTATCATGGCCTACACATTGGTGGATAATTCCTCTATTTTTCCTTCTAATGCTTGTGAGCAGTGCTGGCGTCCTTTGGTTCAATCGTCCAACTAAAGCACTATCTGAACAGTTTGAAGAGTACGAGGCTCGTATAGGACTATTTGACTTTACGCTGATTAGTCTAGTTCCCTATGCACTGGGGGTAGTCATTGCTCCATTCGACTCTCAAGGAAGCTTCCTACAATATTACCTCTTTCGCGTTGGTGATGTAATGTTGCACCTCAACGCCTGCTTGTTATTTGTTTGTGCTTTGGATCAAATCTTCACAAGGAGAAAACAACAAAGAGTGCTGTTATTGCTGTGTAGTCTGGTGCTGAGTATAAGCATTGTCAAAGGATTACATGACTTTCAGAAACAATTTCAGTCTACACTTAATTTTCCTAACGAAGTGCAGGAGGTAGACCCTCAGTGGAAAGATCTGACTACTTGGGTGCGAAAAAATACCCCAAAAAATGCCACATTCATATCTCCACCGGTTAAATTTGCTAACTTCATCTGGCTAACAGAGCGCCCAACCATTGCTAAATACAAGCTTATGGCTCAGACTAAAGCTGGGACATTAGAATGGTTTTCACGTATGCGCGACTTAAGTGGTAACTTTAACGGAGTTGATCCATTAACTCAGTTTAATCAAAAACTACTTACAGACGGCTACAATAACTTGACAACTGACCAGGTTAAGGCATTGATGATAAAATATGACGCTTCGTATTTAGTAACTCGCATTCAACATCGGCTGGATATACCAGTTGTTTACCGTAACAAATCCTATGTTCTCTATAGAAAGCAGCAAGATTAGAGCTAGGGCTACTTCATTGTAGACATAAACCACCCGGAACTGAAGTTCCTGGCTCATAGGTAAAGTCCGTTTTAACGGACTATAACCTTTTTTCAGTCGTCTTTAGACGACTTTCGCCATTAAACTCAGAATTAATTCTGAGGCGGGCTAGATGAGAATGAAATAGCCCTGGATTAGAGCTACTATTAACTAATAATTTTAAATATAATTATCCATTAAGTACGTTGGTACTAAAAAACCCAAGTATGTTACCAAACGTAAATAAGCTTAAAACCCTTACTAATGATAAATCAATACAGTTCAGTTAAGGCTAAAACTCTTTGTCAAAGTCAATTTTGTTAACGAACCGCAAAGGACGCAAAGGACGCAAAGGAATAAATGCTTAAGTGAACTGTATTGAATGACAAATGACAAATGACAAATGACAAATGACAAATGACAAATGACAGCCAGTTAGCTTTAATTGCGCCGACCTACTTACTTTGATTGAGATAACAATGACAATCTGGTTTATCAATCAGTGACTCAACCAAGGCATTTAAGGCAGTAGCAGCTAAAGCGCCACCTCCCAAAGTCCCTTCAACTGTAATATAAGGTATCCCTTGTTGCATCAGCTGCCGCTTGGCTGCGGGAGCATGGCTAAAGCCAATGGGCATTCCAATTACTAATGCAGGCTGAATTTTCTGGTTAGCGTAGGCGTAGCCTGTCGTAGACATCGCTTTACAAACTTCGAGAAGTACTGAGGGAGCATAACCAACTACTAATACACAACCTTTACTTACTTGCAGCAATTTTTCTCGCCATTCTCGATGTTGCCAAAAGGCAAGTTCCGCTTCTGTGGCAGTGGTAATATGGGGACTATCAATCAAGGTTTCAATGTGGCATCCTAAGTGAAGTAATCGGGTTCGATCTAAAGCAGCAGCAACCGTTTGGGTATCGACAACAATTTGACAGCTTGAAGATAAAGCTTCTCGACTAGCTGCGATCGCATCCCGACTCAATTTAATAAAGGACACCAAACTGACATCGCCACAAGCCAAAACTAACTGAGAAATTAAGTGCTGTTCAATTTCCGAACGGTGAGACAAATCAGGTAGTAAGCGTTGTAGCGATTCAGTAAAAGCTTCTGAATGGCTATGAATTTCAGCGTCCAACCCACTCCAGAGATTTTCCAATCCCCCTAATCCGGCTTGAGTTTCGACATCGAGTAACTTGAGTTGTGCCAAAACTTCCCCTTGGATAATTTGACAATGGCGATCGCGTCCCAATAATCCTTCTAGTGCTGATGCAGTTTGTCGCAGTTGAGAAATTTGTTGCATCACCGCCCGATATTGCTGCTGGAGTTGTCCCATGAGGCTAACATTTGTGTCAGCTGCTGGTTCCACCTCCAAAATATTGCGGATGTGATTTAGCTGAAACCCTTGCTGCTTCAGTGCGACAATCCGTTGCAACCGGAGAACATCTTTTTGGGTGTAGAGACGGTAATTGCTACGCGATCGCACTGGTTGCGGTAGCAGTCCCAATTGATGATAATGGCGTACCATCCGGGGAGTTAAACCACCTCCTACTAAGTGCGTTAACTGCTTAATTGTCAGATCGCTACTTTTGATTTCCACTAATTATGATCTTAAAGGGGGCGTTTAGCAAAAGCGATCGCTTTTAACCTTGACTTTAGTTAAACTACCTGCTACTCGATAATGCCATATCCTGTGTTTTACGTTTCACCCTACATATATTTAAACTGGAAGTCCCTTATTCACTAATGACAGAAGCACTGCTCTCTTGAGCTTCCTGCCAAAGTTGGTGCAAAAAGAACTCAGCGCGATCGCTTATATTGGTGACAAACACACCTACAGCATTCTTACAACTATCTGATAGCCAAGAACCCCGCAAGGTGACTTCCATATATTCAGCATCGCACGCACAGAGATCAATGATTCCTCTTTCATCTCTTTCTACCTCAGCCCTGAGTACTTCTACTCCTGGTAAATCAATCGGAAGCAAAAAGGAAGCGGTACTCGGTTCAGTGCATAAACTCTGCCCAACTCGCAGGGCTAAAATTACTCGCTGCGCTACCCATTCTTCTAGCGATAGAGTCACACATTCTAAATCAAAACTGTCTTCAGTGTAAGTTAATTTCAGCATTCTTTATGCTCTCCTGTTATTCCAGGTTTGCTTGTATATTTATCTAAAACTGTTCTGCTAAAGAAATTGCGGGGTGGATTGGTGCTTTTGGTTTGGTACGCAGTTGCATATCAGCCTCAAACAGGGTGCGTAAACGCCTTCCTGATCAAAAACCTCCACTTCCATTCCTTTCACCCACTCCTGAGAGGCTTTGATTTTTGCTCCCTAACGCTAGTCGGGAAGGAGTTGGGGGTTAGGTTTGAAGGAAAGTTGCACACGGCGTTAATTACCCTTTGTGATTTGCTCATGATTTTGGCTAGCATCGCCCATCAATAAATACTCCACTCCCATAAGAGCTGATTCCAGACTGGCTCTAAAATTTGTAGCCCACAAAAAAGTAGACATCGGGTAAATGGGTTTCAAAAAAAATTTTTTCACCTATTGAATATTTTCCGAAATGTACTACACTTGTATTACTATCCCGTCTGTACCTTTAAGGAGAAAAACTGATGCATACGATCGCCCGCACCCCAACCACCGATATGGAAGTTACCAGCATCCGCCTAGAGCGGGAACTCAAGGATAAGCTCAAAGAAATAGCTGGTAATCAAGGATATCAAGCTCTGATCCGAGATATTCTTTGGAATTATGTCCAGCAAAAATCAGGTGAGTGGAAGCCTCGATTTTCGCGAACGGACATTCGAGCAAGCATACCTGCTACATCTCAACAGGAAGAACGCTGCGTACTCACAGGTCAACTAATTCCAGCCCAACAACCAATGTTGTTAGGCTTGACCAGGAGTGGCGATATGGTTCCTCTGAGTGTCGAGAGCTTGGCTGTATAGTCTTACTATTTAGACGAATCCAGCCCGGTTATTAATTAATAATAATTGGGCTGCATTCCCAAATTTAGCTTCATTAATATTTTACTGAGAGTTACGGAGATAAACGAGTAGCTTATTAAACCTAAGATTTTTTTTAAAGTTAACAAAATTTTATAAAGTAAGTTAAGTAAAATTACGTGAACTAAAGAGCAATTTTGCTGGAACTCCAGAGAAATTACGGTTTATGTGTACTTACAGACAGGATAAAGTTAGTACATTATTTCAACGTAAAGCAATCAAAAATAAGCTAACCGAAGCATTTATAGGATATCTTAAGTATTTTATTACTTATCTAGTCATGTAGCAATTTGCTTGATCATTCGGGAATTGACCATCTGAGATAGAAAAGGGCTATAACAGGTGAGAGAAAGTCTTCATCCAAGATTTGTCAATTATCAAGGTGTCGCAACACAACTAACGGTGAAGAATATGCCAAGAGGTTGGGTGCAAAAACAATGGGGTTATTATCCGAGAGCGTGCCAAGAATGAACAAGCCTTTATCATCGCCGCCACATTACATAGATAACATAGATCGACTACAACATTACCAAGTCAAGCTGATGCAGCATCAGGAAGAACCTGCCCGCAAGTTGGTACAAAAGATTAACCAAATCATTGCCAATAGCTCCGCTACAGCATTGATGCTGCAAGATATTGCCCAATTGCTAGGAGTTGTCTTTCAAGTAGATTGTTGCTGCTTGGTTTCAGTGGCGGGTGAGACATCGGCAGAAGTGACTACTACTAATTGGTGTGCTGATGAGTATTTAGGCTTGCCACACCCCGAAGAGATGTTTTCGATGGAACAGTTGCTTATGCACTCACCAGTGCTGCAATGTGCCGCCCAACCATTAACTATTGAAGACATTTCCATTATTCAGAACAGTCTGGTAATTGGCTGTCAATATTTACCACTACCGATAAAAGCTGTTTTGGCAATTCCCACCCGGTTTGGTGGCAATAATAATGGAGTAATTAATCTGATTAAATTCCAACCTTATGAATGGAGTGAATCAGAAAAACAATTGCTCAAAGAAGTCGAGTCGGCTTGCGCGATCGCTTTTTCTGGAGTGGCACAAGCTCAACTAATTGCTCATCAAGACCAGTATGTGCAAAAGAGCAACCAGCATCAAAGCTTGATCAAGCAATTAACTATGTTGAATCGCAGCAACTTGGAGCTTAATCAAATGCTCCAGTTAGTTGTCGCCTCGACTGCTGAATCTCTACAAGCAGATCGCGGTTTGCTCATATTACTAAAATATACAGATCCACTATTTAGGACTCAAGCTAAAAAACAAATTCCCAAAGCGAAAGCGACTGTGATCGTTGAATGGGCTAGGGGAACACAAAAGTCCGGCACTACTGAACTAGACACCTTAGCTAAGTCTTTCTTAGTTTCAGACTGTGGTGTATGCCAGCGTGCCTTTATGGATTCTGGAAAAGCAGTAATCTTCGATGACTATACAGACGAAAACGATATCTTGAGGGCGGCTCAATTATTTGCCATAGAGGAATTCCCTGCGGTACTTTTGGTGCCATTAGAAAGTCAAGGTAAAATCTTAGGATTCTTAGTGCTACAGCAATCTGTAATTCGCAGTTGGCAAGCAGCAGAATTAACTCTTGTGGAAATGGTTTGTGCCCAACTGAGTAACGCCATAATTCAGTCACAGACATTACGCCAAGTGCAAACTTTGGTAGATGAACGGACGGCGAAACTCCAGAGTAGTCTAGAACTCCAAGCGAAATTGCATGAAAGAACACGGCAGTATGTTGAGCAGCTACGTAAACTTAATGAACTCAAAGATGAATTTTTGAGTAACATGAGCGATCGCTTGCGCTATCCTTTGACAAATATGCTGATGTCAATTCGCAATTTGCGTTTGCCAGGAATAGCACCAGAGCGTCAGGCTAGATATCTGGATATCCTAGAGCAAGAATGTTCAAAGGAAATCAACTTGATTAATGACTTGCTGACCCTGCAAAAGCTAGAGTCACCCCACGAGGCTCCACAATTAGAAACTATAGATTTAAATACTAGAATCCAGGATATAGCAGCATCTTTTGAGAAAAAACTTGCAGAGAAAGGATTAAAGATTTCTGTAGATTTACCAGAGAAGTCGCTAAAACTGCAAACTGAACTGGAGAGTTTTGACCGCATCCTGCAAGAATTATTAACGAATGCCTGTAAATACTCAGAGCATAATACAATAGTGCGCCTTGAAGCTGCTCATCGAGTTGAGCAACAAATTGATCAAGTTATCATGAAGGTGACGAATACAGGACGCGCCATCTCTGAAGAAGAAGCGACCTACATCTTTGACAAATTCCGTCGCGGAAAAGGGCGTTGGACTCCAGGGACTGGCTTAGGACTTGCTCTAGTCAAGTCTTTAGTGCAGCATCTGAATGGAGCGATCGCAGTTGAAAGTCTCCCAATCTCGGATTCTGAACAAAGCGAAATTTGCTTCACCCTGACTCTGCCCCAATTTTCTGACGAAAGCAAACCATAATTCTGAAAGTGACTAAAAAACAGAACACAACAGATAACCCTGATTTGCAGTCTCCTAGTGATGACATCAATCTAGAAGGGGATTTGCCTGCTAAGGTAGAAGTTAAAATTGAGAAAATAGCAGAGCGACAACGGCAAATCAGTGCTAAAGTCCAAATTCCCCAATCAGTAGAACAAATCTGGAGGGTTCTGACAGATTATGAAGCCTTACCTGACTTCATCCCCAACCTTGCCAAGAGTCGCCTCATCGAGCATCCCAGTGGTGGGATTCGCCTGGAACAAGTAGGCTCCCAGCGCTTACTAAATTTCAACTTTTGTGCGCGGGTAGTTCTAGATTTGGAAGAATACTTCCCCAAAGAAATTAATTTCCGTATGATAGAGGGAGATTTCAAAGGCTTTTCTGGTAGCTGGTGCTTAGAGCCTTATTCCCTCGGTGAGTATATCGGCACCAATTTGTGCTATACAATTCAAGTTTGGCCTAAACTGACTATGCCAGTGGGAATCATTGAAAATCGCCTCAGTAAAGATTTGCGGTTAAATCTCCGAGCTATTCACCAACGTGTAGAAGAGTTAGCCAGCAAAGAGCCGTATCTATAAGTAGGTCGGCGCAATTAAAGCTAACTGGCTAAGGCTGTCATTTGTCCTTTGTCATTGGTAAAGATTTTAAGGCTATTTACGTTTCGTAACATACTCTGATTTTTTCGCGCCGACTTACTTAGTTAGATCATCATTCATAATATGGGAGCATCCCAATCCAAGCTTAAATCTTTTCCCTCACCCCCAGCCCCTCTCCCAAAGATGGGAGAGGGGAGACATAATTCTAGTTCCCCTTCTCCCAAAGATGGGAGAAGGGGATGAGGTCTATCAAGGGAATGGCACATTTGGGATGCTCCCCATAATAGTTACTGGATGATGGTTTTGATTCGTAAATTCACAACAGAAAAGCATTCGCTTTTTACTGTTTTCAAGTACCCCCAGGGGAATTCGAATCCCCGTTACCTCCGTGAAAGGGAGGTGTCCTAGGCCTCTAGACGATGGGGGCATCAGAGTCAGACCTTTTATAAGTTAACCAATTTCCTGGCGGTTGTCAACAAGTTTTGGAAAAAAAAGTTTGTGGGAGCTAAACTGAGTGGAGGCCAAAGCTTGAAGAGGATACAAAGACATGATGGAGACACACAAAAAAGTCCCTAGATGCTTCTCAAAGAAGCCGCAGGGTGCGTCAATGTCTGGAACTCGGAATTTAGGGACTACCGGTAAAAAAACGCTAAATTCAGCAATGGACAAAGGGTATGATGTTGTACCGTGTAAAGTTAACATCTACGGTTTTTTACAAAAGATTTTGAAATAAATCGCTCAAAATCTACAACATGGAAGCATCTTTTGAAATCACCCTACAGATGGCGATCGCTGTCTTTGCAGGCATTAGCGCCCAAGTGCTGGCTGCATACCTTCGTGTACCCAGCATCGTCTTGTTACTGCTGTTGGGCATTTTGTTTGGCTCTGATGGTATAGGCCTATTGCATCCCCATTCCCTGGGCACTGGGCTAGAAGTTATTGTCGCCCTGGCAACGGCAATAATTTTGTTTGAAGGTGGACTTAACTTGGATCTGCGAGAATTAGGCAGGGTTTCAGTCAGTTTGCAATTGCTGGTCACTCAAGGAACGCTAATCACATTGCTGGGTGGAAGTATGGCTGCCCATTGGCTGGGTGAATTTCCTTGGAACATAGCTTTTCTCTATGCTTCCATAATCGTGGTGACAGGCCCAACTGTCGTTGGCCCTTTGCTGAAACAAATCAATGTAGATCGGCAAGTGGCAACACTTTTGGAAGGAGAAGGGGTTTTAATTGATCCTGTAGGAGCGATCCTCGCCTTCGTTGTCCTCGATACGATTTTGAACGGCGATGCTGACCCCATTAATGCGATCGTTGGTTTACTGATGCGCCTGGGTGTTGGTGCGGCAATTGGTGGTGCTGGCGGTTATCTGATGAGTTTGATTTTCAAACGTGCCAGTTTTCTGTCATTTGAGCTAAAAAACTTAGTGGTGCTGGCGATCCTTTGGAGCCTGTTTACCCTATCCCAAATGATCCGCAGTGAATCGGGAGTAATGACAACAGTAGTTGCAGGGGCAGTATTTGCGAACTCCTCAGTCCCAGAAGAACGTCTGTTACGCAGCTTTAAGGGTCAGTTGACAATTCTCAGTGTCTCGGTGCTATTTATCTTATTAGCTGCTGACCTATCTATTGCTAGCGTGTTTGCTTTGGGTTGGGGTAGTTTATTCACTGTTTTGGTACTGATGTTTGTCGTTCGCCCGATTAACATCCTCTTGTGTACCTGGAATAGTGATCTAAACTGGCGACAGAAAGTATTTTTAAGCTGGGTTGCACCTAGAGGAATTGTTGCTGCCTCCGTAGCTTCTTTTTTTGCGATTTCGCTCACACAGCGCGGCATTAACGGCGGTGATTCCATCAAAGCTTTAGTATTCCTCACAATTATTATGACTGTTGTCTGCCAAGGGCTAACAGCTGGTTGGGTAGCTAAATGGCTGCAAATCACCTCCAAAGATGCAACTGGGGCAGTAATTGTGGGTTGTAATCCCTTGAGTCTTTTGATTGCCCGATTCTTTCAAGAACGGGGAGAAAACGTGGTGATGATTGATACTGACCCCCAATGTCTTGTCCAAGCTGAGGCCCAAAATCTCCGGGTGATTGCCAGCAGTGCGCTAGATGCTGCTGTTTTGGAAGAGGCGGGACTGGCCTCTATGGGTACTTTTTTGGCGATGACAAGTAACGGTGAGGTGAATTTTGTTTTAGCTCAACGAGCAGCTGAGGAGTTTAATCCGCCCCGCGTCTTAGCTGTTTTCCCTCGTGATCCGCAAGCAAATATCTCAGCTAGTAATAAAGTTAATCAAGCTTTTATTCCAGACTTAGCGATTAAAACTTGGAATGAGTATTTGAATGACGGGCGAGTGAAGTTAGGAACAACTACACTGAATGAATTTGAATTTTCTACTCAATGCGATCGCATCCAAGAAAAGATTCGGACTGGGGCATTAATAACCTTATTGGTAGAACGAGAAGAACGCTTACAGGTAATGCCAGCTAACCAAGAGTGGGAAATTGGCGATCGGATTATTTACCTATTGCATGACCCCAGACCTAGCCTTTTAAAACGCTTATCTGGCGCTACTCAATCCACTCCCCTCTCTTTAGAAAAGTTACCAGAAGTTGAAGATTTATCCCTCGCCCAATTATCTCAACTTTCTACTAGTGAGGCTCCTGGAGGATGAGGGGGAGAATAATTCGTAATTCGTAATTCGTAATTCGTAATTCACAGACGCGATTAATCGCGTCTCTACAAACTCCAAACTCCAAACTCCAAACTCCAAACTCTAACTCCTAACTCCTAACTCCTAACTCCTAACTCCTAACTCCTAACTCCTAACTCCTAACTCCTAACTCCTAACTCCTAACTCCGCTTCCGATTCCTGCCACACCAAAGCCGACAAATGCACTATGGCAAAAATTAGCGTCGCCACTGAAATCAGATAACTGTGTATTGTGTAAAGGTGTTGGACGGTAATTGTGTTAATGGCTCCACCGCCAGTTAGGATGTCGCGCAGTTGCCCACCAATGAAAGGAATAGCTTCGATGGTTCCTAGCTCAATGCTAAAACGCCAGTATCCTTCCTGAGTCCAATCTAAAATCATCGCTGTCCAATCCAACCCGATCGCACTTAGGGTCAACAAAATCACGCTAACCCAAGCGGCCAGCCAACTCTTGCGAAATTGCCGACCTAAAAACATCACCACAATTTGAATTAGAGCGATCGCAATTACCGCGTTACCAGCAATATCATGCGCTCTCAGAAACAACCACCCGTATGGCAGTTGTGTATTAATCATCTTTAAGGAGTTATAAGCTCCGCCTGCTGTTGGTTCATAGTAAAAAGCAAGCAAAAATCCCGTAGATACATAAATAAAACACAGAGTCAGAATCACGACTGATAATATCGTCGCTACTCGTCGCAAAATCTTATCGAACTGGGTGCTTTGCATGGCTCACCCCTCCTGTTCTTAACTAAGTATTTATTACTATTACGATTTTAGCTAAGAAATATTAATAAATGTTGTATTAAGATCAAGTTTTTTAAATCAAATATTTCACCCAAGCTTTTAAAGGTTCTGGTGAGCCATACCAAATTCCAGGATTTCTCGGAGAATGCCTCACACCTTCAATTACCAGATTTTCCGCCCCCTCTAAATGAGCAGCTTCAATGGGTGTGATTCCATCTCCCCAAGTGTTACCCTTACCACAGGTTAATTGGTAACTATTATAAGCTAACCAACTACCAGGGCGCCTTTGTCCAAAGATAGTTTTGCCAGCCACACAAACGTAACGAACGTTTTTATAAAAAGCTCCTGGGTAGTTGTTGGTGACAAAATCTAGATTAGAGCGTGTCCAGCGTTCTTGGCTAATATGGGGTGTACCCAAGGTGATGAAAGTAGCAACTAGGGGATGCGCTTCCCAGAGAAACGGCTTGATATTACCACCTGCCAAATAAGGCTTTTCTCCCATGTAAATGCGGGATATCCAACCTCCGGCTGAGTGACCAATTAAGTTAATTTGAGTAGCATTATATTGATGCAATGTATGCTTAATCGTGTGATCAAGTTGTTGCAAAATTGATGTTACGGGTCTTCTTCCAATAGTGGGGAGCCAGTCGCGCCGTCGCAGTGGCACTGTAACGGTGCGAAAACCTAACTGCTGTAGAGATTGTTCTAGTTGGCGGTAAGCGATGGCACTTTCTAGATATCCAGGCAAAATAACTGTCGGTAATGACATTTTAAACTTCCGATGCAGTGATCGAGGGTTTGAACTTTTTTGAGGAAGAAGTCGTCATGATTCAGGAGCTAGAATAGCGATCGTTTGACCGGAAAACGAGGCGCAAGCCCCTGGCTTCAGACATGGGGATAAGCCGATAAGTGGCTTTAGCCACATACAAGATGAATTTATATATTATATAGCTATAGTGCTGTATAGTATATAAATGGA